>JAHEOI010000335.1 GCA_018610125.1 Verrucomicrobiota bacterium | reverse complement strand
CCGAGAGCTTATCGAGGAATCTTCCATTCAGCTCGGTCATTTCTTTGCGACATGGCATATCCCGGACATACGTCACCCCGACGTGGCCCCACTCGACCTTTTGGCAACCATCCTCGGAGGGGGTGCCAGCTCGAGGCTCTTTCAAAGCGTCCGCGAGCAATCAGGTCTGGTTCATGCGATCGATGCCTGGACCTATATTCCAGCCCAGCCCGGTATCTTCGGAATCAGTGGAGTCATGGACGCCGAGCGCTTTTCCGAGGCCCGCACCAAGGTCCTGGATGAGCTGCGACGACTCCGGAATGAGACCGTGACCAACGACGAAATGAGCAAGGCCATCAAGCAGGTCACGGCCTCGACGTATGCGAGTCGCAAGACAATGCAAGGCCAAGCCAACGACCTCGGAAGCAATTGGCTCTCGGCAAACGACCTTAACTTCTCCGAGCGTTATCTGACGGCAGTCAAACAGACTTCCAAGGAAGACTTGCAGCGCGTGGCTCAACGCTACCTCACTCCCGACAACCGGACTTTGTATGCTCTCGTACCGACCGGCCACGCACCCAAGTTATCGGTCAGTGTCGACCGCAACCTGGACCAGCCTATTCAGAAATGCGTGCTCCCGAATGGCCTGCGCCTCCTGGTCAAGGAGGACCATCGTTTGCCTTTCGTCGAGCTGCGGGCCCTGTTTCAAGGCGGAGTCCTCCGGGAAACCCCGCAAAATAATGGTATTACCGCTCTGACCTCAAAGACCCTGCTCAAAGGGACCACAACGCGAAGCGCGGAGCAAATCGTCGCCGAGATGGAGTCGGTGGGCGGGAACATCGATTCCTATGGCGGCAACAACAGCTTCGGGATCTCGGCCGAAACCCTCGGCAGCGACTTTGTGACCGGATTGGATGTCTTGGCCGATGTGATCCTCAATCCGGCCTTCCCGGAAGAGGCCATAGAACGGGAACGGGCATCGCAATTGGCCGCGATTCGGGAACAGACCGACCATTTGCTGCAACGGGCCAGCCAGCTAATGCGAAGCCGATTCTTTGGGAACCAAGGATATGGGCTCGATACCCACGGCACGGAAGCGAGCGTCTCGGCCTTGAAGCGGGAGGACCTGGTCGATTTTCATCGTCGTTTGGCGGGACCACAAAATTGCGTTCTGACCGTCTATGGCAATATTGAGGCGGATAATGTGCTTCAACAAGTCCGGAAGGTCTTTGGAGACTGGTCCCAATCCGAGCCGCTACCGGAAGTTCCCGAGACGCCCGAGCACAACAAGCGGGAACGGGTCGATGAATCCCTCGATAAGAAGCAGGCGGTTATCGTGATCGGTTTTCCGGGAAGCACCCTCTACGAATCCGATCGTTACCCGTTGGATTTGATTCAAGAGATTTATAGTGATATCGGCTCACGGCTGTTTCGACGCATTCGTGATGAGCTCGGGCTGGCTTATTTTGTCGGCGCGCAAAATCGGCTTGGTCTCGTCCCGGGCTGTTTCGCCTTTTTCGCCGGCACCGCTCCCGACAAAGTCGATCAAGTCGAAGACGAAATGCTCCACGAAGCCGACCGGGTCGCGCGGGAAGGATTGACGGCGGAAGAAGTGCAGCGGGCGAAGTCGAAGCTCCTGGGGCAAAAGAAGATTGCCCGTCAGGAGCTCGGAAGCTACGCGATGGCGACCGGTCTTGATGAGCTTTACGGTCTCGGTTACAACGCGACCGATTTCGAAGAGGAACGAATTCAAGCCGTTACTCAGGAGGAGATCAAAAACGTCGCTGCGAAGTATCTTCGCACCGATGCGTGCGTCGTTGCGATTGTCAAACCGAATGCCTGATGACCCAGATCGAGCTGACAGAGATCTTCCTTGCGGACATTGCCGGCTGGACGGTGGTCAAGGAGGCACGCAGCCTCTTGAAGTCTGGCAAGGTCCTCAGCGCCAACTGGACCTCGTCGGTCCTGAAAGGGGTTGTCCAAGAGGGCTCGACCTCCTATCGCTCGGGGCTTGTCATCAACAACCGAAAGGATATCGAGAATCTGTGTCAATGTCGCAAATCGCGGCAGTGGGGCACCATCTGCGCCCACTCCGTCGCGGTCGGCCTTCGCCAAATCCAACGGAACGCTCAAGATGCCGAAGCCGCAGGCACGTCAAAGTCAACACAGTCGAGAGAATCGGTCCGCCCCAGCGACAAACGTCAGCGCCCCGCCACCTCCGCAACAAAGAGTCGATTGACACGGGCCGAGGACACGCAAGGCGAGCGGCTCGAGATCGCCGTCATCTTCCCCCCCAATCTGGAACAGGCGCTGGCGAAAGGGAAGGTGATGCTCTACTTCGAAGGCCTTACGGCATCGAAGCGGACTCCGTTGAATCAAGTGTCCAGATCCACCCCGTTTGTTCTCGAAAGCGCCGACACGCAACTATTGGATTGTATTGAGCCCATAGCGGACGGGGAGCCTCCCGGAATGCTCATGGCCGGGCCCGATGACCTCTGTCGCATCCTGACCGCTCTCGCAGGTCATCCCAGAGTCAGACTTGGAAAATCCCAAGAAGTAACGATCAACCAGTCTCCCTGGGTACCGCCGCTAAAAGCAACCCTCCAAGCCGACGGCCAGATCGCATTAGCCTCAAAAACAGACAAGGCGCCGGCGATGATCGTCGGCAAAGATCAGGCATGGTCTTACTCGGAATCAACCTTTCGGCCGTTGGAGCTCGCCCACCAGTTGAGCCGGGTAATCACGGAAGGGTCGGTCACCATTCCTCGCTGGCAAGTACCACAATTCCTGAATCAAGACTGGCCGCAATTGCAGTCTTACAATCAGGTGGAAGCGAATTTCCGTCCGGAGGACTTCACCCTCACGGTCCAGCCACCGCGATTTTTGCTCCATTTAACCGGTGGATTGGCCCAACTGCAGGCACAGCTTCAGTGCGCCTATGGGCAGCGGATCCTTTCGCTGGGTGTTTCGTCGTCCGAAGAAGTCTTGTGGCTTCCCGATCCGGATGACCCCGCCCGTTATTCAACCCGGGATCACCAATCGGAAAGGGCCGCGTTGAATCGCTTGCGTCAGAACGGTTTCAGCGGACCCGACGCCCAGGGGAACTTTCAGCTAGTCGGTCAGGAGAACGTATTCAACTTTCTGGCAACCGAATACCCGAAACTGGTTAAAGAGTGGGAAATCACGATGGAGGAACGGCTCGAAAAGAGCACCGCCAAGAATGTGGAGCGGATTGAGCCGGATTTTCAGGTGGTCTCGTCCGGGGAGCGTTGGTTCGACCTCGATGTGGCTTACAAGACTTCGAGTGGAGAGCGTCTCAGTCAGAACGATATCCAGAAGCTCCTCCTTTCCGGACGAAATTACACCCGCCTTAAAGATGGCAAAGTCGCCCTGATCGATACCGGGGCGGTTGAAGAGCTGCAGGAGACACTTCAAGATTGCTCACCGGAGCAGCACGCGCGCGGCTATCGGATCTCCAATGCCCAAGCCGGCTTTCTGGAATCGACGCTAAGGGAACAGGGTGGCTGGGAAATCCAGGCCCCTCAAGCTTGGCGTGACGGTGTCGCCCGGCAGCAAGGCACCGCCGATCTCTCCCCTCCCCCGCTAGGCGACCTCGAAGATGTCCTTCGTCCCTACCAAAAAAGCGGGGTCGGTTGGCTCCATTTCCTCCGGCAGAATGGCTTCGGCGGGATTCTCGCCGATGAAATGGGCTTGGGAAAGACCTTGCAAACGCTGGCCTTTTTCAAATTCCTTCGCGATCAAGGCGCGTCTGAATCCCGCCCACCATGCCTCATCGTCTGTCCGACGAGTCTCGTCTTCAATTGGCTTGCCGAAGCCAAGCGTTTCACCCCGGAGCTCCGTGCGATGGCCATTCATGGACCGAAACGTCAGCCGTTATTCAAACGAATTCCGGAAAATGATCTCATCATCACGAGCTATGCCTTGATCCGTCGGGATGCCAAACGCTACAAGGAATTGGAATTCGATACCGTCGTCTTGGACGAGGCCCAGCATATCAAGAATCGGCAAACTCAAAATGCCCAAGCGGTCAAGGCGATTCGGTCTCATTATCGGGTGGTTCTCACCGGCACGCCCCTCGAAAACTCCGTCTCCGACCTCTGGTCGATTTTCGACTTCCTCATGCCGGGCTACCTCGGCTCGGCAAAGGACTTCCGAGAACGCTATGAGCTCCCGATCGTCAAGGAAAAGGATCAGCAAGTCCAAGCCAGATTGGCCAAGCGACTCCGCCCATTTTTACTTCGACGGACAAAACGGGAAGTTGCAAGCGATCTGCCCGAGAAGATCGACCAGGTGGCCTATTGCGAGCTCACAAAAGAGCAAGGCGACCTCTATAAGGAGATTCTCGAAGCAAGCCGCCGGAAAGTCTTTGAGACCGTTGAGCAACAGGGTGTGGCCAAGAGTCGTATGGTTGTGCTCAATGCCCTGCTTCGGCTGAGACAAATATGCTGTGATCTCCGTTTGCTCAAGCTGGAAGAGACCCAAACAAACCATCCCTCCGGAAAACTCGAGCTTTTCAATGAGCTCTTCCAAGAAATTTTAGATGGGAGTCACCGCGTCTTGGTATTCAGCCAATTCGTCGAGATGTTGAAGCTCCTGCGAGCCAAGCTCGACGAGGATGAAATCCCATACTGCTACCTTGACGGCTCGACCACCGATCGCGGCAGCGTTGTCGGTAAGTTTCAAAACGACCCCGAGATCCCCATCTTCCTTATCAGCCTCAAAGCCGGCGGCGTCGGCTTAAACCTCTCCGGGGCGGATACGGTCATCCATTTCGACCCGTGGTGGAACCCCGCGGTCGAAGATCAAGCAACCGACCGCGCCCACCGAATCGGACAGACTCAAGTGGTCACCAATTACAAGCTCATTACGCGGAACACCGTGGAAGAAAAGATCCTCAATCTCCAGAACCGGAAGCGCGATGTCATCCAAGGAACCCTCGGCGAAGAGAATCAATTGGTCGACAATCTCTCCTGGGACGATATCCAAGAGCTATTCTCCGATTAATTTTTTAGCGATGCGTTGCCTCAAACCAAGCGAAGCCCGGGGTAACACTTGACTCAAAATCCGGCTGAGCCCTAGGCTACATTGAATTGCCCCGTTGGGGCATTGTTCGAGAGCGCCAAAGGTGCGGGTCAACATAGCCCAGGGTTCCACCCTGG
>JAHEOI010000334.1 GCA_018610125.1 Verrucomicrobiota bacterium | reverse complement strand
CGAGGGAGGCATGCGGGTTCCGTTCATCGCGGCCTGGGCCAAGCCCAAGTCGGGCCATTCCGTTCAAGAGAAGCTTCCGATCGCCCGCGGGGCCTATCAAAAACAGGTCGGCACAATCAATGACCTGTTCCCGACAATACTGAATCTCACAGGGGTCGAGGCGCCCGCGTCACACGCAGTCGATGGCCGCGACTTGAAGCCGCTGCTCACCGGCGAGCCAATTCCCTCGCATGAGGAAGCATTCCTAATGCACTACCCCCATCGCCATCGCAGCAAATACTTCACAAGCCTCCGGCTCGGTGATTGGAAGCTGATCTACCACTACTTCCCGGAGAAAAACCCCGCGAACCGCCGGTACGAGCTGTTTAATCTCGCCAATGATCGATCCGAATCGAACAATCTTGCCGACGAGAAACCGAAGCAGCTCCGCCGGATGGTCCAGGAAATGAAGGCCCGCATGGAAGCTCAAAATGCCAAGTACCCCGTAGGTTCGAACGGCCAATCCCTAAAACCGCAGATGCCGGAATAAGGCCTCTGTTTCCTTTACGCGCTTTGCCCGTGTTGGAGGATTGGCGGGACTTGACCTAATTTCTGTCGATCGAATAGCATATTTGATATGACACCGGATGGTTCGACTTATGGGTTGGCAGCAGTGTGTCGGAAAGCAATGCGGATTCACGGGAGACTTAATAAAGAGCGTCGATTGGTTCGAGCTCGAAGGCATTTGGCGGTCCGGATTCTAAGTATTGCCCTGGCCGTAGTTCCCTTGACACCCTCGTCGGTCCTCGGCGCGCAAATCGTGCTTGAGAACGCCGATTTTCGTCTGGCGCTAAGCTCGTCGGGATATGCGGAGAGCTTGATGCATAAGGGGACCGGCCAAGAATTGCTGGAAAAGGCCGTGAAAACGCCGTTTTGTCAGACGCACTTTCTGCGACGGGTACGGGGCATGCCGTTTACAGAACAGAAGGATGACCATCGCCCACGCGTCGAAAAGAATGTGGCGACCACGCTCTTCTCGAGCTCGATCCGGCGCCAAGGGGACCGGCTTGTGATCGGATTCGAAGGCACTACGGATAAGCTTGTCCTCAAGACAAAGGTCACCGATCACTACATTGGTTTTGAAGTGGCCGAATTAAGGTTCCAGGATGATCCTGTTGAGCGAATGACGTTTTTCCAGTTGCCGATCAAGAAACGGACCCATTTTGGTGATTGGCTAAATGTTATGTGGGATGAGTCGGTGGCGGTGAATGTATTGGGTACCGATGTCAAGACAGAGATCGCTTCTAGTCGGCATAACGGGTATCGTACGGTCCGTGCCACGGGCCACAAAAGAGTGGCATTAAGGAATATTGGCGTAGCGTTGATCACGAGCGGCACCGACGGCTTGCTTGATCGCATCGCCCGGGTGGAGCGGGATTACGATCTTCCACGTGGCGTCGCAAGTCGGCGGCGTGAAGCCTCGGGATACTCTTATTACTGGGCCAAGAACGTTACGCCGTCGAACGTAAGCGAGCATATCGACTACGCCAAGCAAGGGGGATTTCGTGCGTTCATGCTTTCCTATCCGTCGTTCACCCGATCCGCCGGCCACTTCAGGTTTAACGAGCGTTATCCGAACGGACTGGCCGACCTAAAACAGGTGGCCGACGAGATCAAATCGGCCGGGCTGCGTCTCGGGATACGACTCCACTACAATAAAGCCGAGCGGGACGATCCCTATGTGACCGGTATTCCGCATCCGGGATTGAATATGAGACGGATATTCACATTGGCCCGACCTGTGTCCAAAGAGGATACGGTAATCCACGTCGAGCAAAATCCGGAAGGGATCACGCGTGCAGATGAACGGAGAATTTTACGAATCGGCAACGAGCTGATTGCCTATCGCGATTACACGACAGATAGGCCGTACAAATTTCTCGGGTGTCAGCGAGGCCATTTGGAGACGCAGCCCAATTCCTTCCCCGCCGGCTTCATAATGGGACTGTTAGACGTTGACAGTTGGACACGATTTGTACGGTTCGACCAAAGAAGCAGTTTGCCCGGGGAAGTGGCGGAAAGGATTGGCGAGATTTACAACGGGGCCGGTATTGAATTCGCTTATTACGACGGTGCCGAGGATGTACACCCCCCGGACTGGTACACGACTCCGAAAGCAATGTTGGAAGTCTATAAGAGGCTCGACGAAGACCCTCTGTTTGGTGAGGCGGCTGTCTTTTCTCATTTTTGTTGGCATCTGTTGGGACGCGGGAATCCATGGGATACCCAGGGATATGAGCCGGGAAAAATCAAATCGGCGATTCGGGAGGAGTCTTTGGCCGAAGCACCGCGCATGAGAGAAAATTTTACCCGGTTCACCTTCGTGCGACTTGGCTACCCGACTCCTTCCAAGAGCTCGATCGGGATTCAGCCCGATATGATCGAGTATGCGTGCAGCCGAGGCGCGGCTTGGGGGTGCCCGGTTTCTCTGTGGACCGGTCTGCCCGCTTTTCGAGACCATCCCCGCACACCCGATAATCTTGAGGTTTTTCGCCGTTGGGAAGAGGCGCGTGCACAAGGTTGGATCAAGGATGAGCACCGAACACAACTTCGGCACGCCAATCCGGAGCATATCCTTTTAAAAGATGCCGATGGGAACTACCTATTAAAGCCGTATCGACGCATCCAAGGCATGAGGAGGGAGACCGGCAAAAAGGTGCGCGCCTTCAGCTTGATGCATGAGGGCACCCCGTTTGTGGTGTTCTGGCACAATTCCGGGCGGGGACGGTTGAGCCTGCCAAAAAGCACCGGCAGTCTCCGGCTCTGGGAAAATTTCCTGACCTCAGAAATCCCGGTCACAGAGAAAGGTGGCGAAGCAATCCTGCCGGTAGCCGGGCGACGCTACATGGAGTTTGAAGGCTGGACCCGTCAAGAAGCCATCAAATGTTTTCAACAGGCAAAAGTTCTGCCCCCCGAAGGGGAATGATTCGAGAGATTCAGTAACGGCACACCCGCTGCCCGGGACCCCGTTCCTTTTTGATCGATGGCCATAGTTATCGCGTAACGTTCCCCTCGACAAACCCTCTTTGTGCGTGGGCGATATGCAAGTTGTGAGCCCCATGAGAGAAACACAAGGACGGCATCCACGCCGACCTGTCTCGTTTTGCACCTGAGTCGTTACGCCGGATGATGACGGTTCGCCCCCCGAGACTGTGGCCTCTCCGGTGGCGACGCCCCGGGATAAGACACGCCCCCCAGTGCTCCTTCCCTTTGACGTTTGACCTTTCCCTCTTACCGTTTAACCTGCAACCGCGTCACGGCGCCCTGGAAGATTTGAAATAACGCTTCGCGAATGACATTTCTGGTATCACAGCATACATGGGTGATCTTGCTTGGCTTTCTGGTCATGCTGCTCGCGGCCAAGCAATTGGGAGAGTGGTTCACCCGCTTTGGCTTGCCTTTGATCACTGGTTTTCTCCTGATGGGGAGCTTGGCCGGCCCCTTCGGCCTCGGGATCCTTCCGGAATCGGCGCTTGAAGATCTCCGTTTCCTCGACCGCATCGCACTGGCTTTCATCGCCTTTGCGGCGGGCAACGAGCTCAAGCTCGCGGAACTGCGTCCGAGGCTCAAGAGCATCGGCTCGGTAACCGTCGGCCTCGTCTTCACCACCTTCCTGCTCACCGCGACCGCGGTATTTTTGTTCGCCGATCATATCCCTTACCTGGGGACATTGCCGATTGAAGGGAAAGTGGCAGGCGCCCTTTTGGCCGGCTCTATCCTTGTCGCCCGCTCACCCTCCTCAGCGATCGCGATCGTGAACGAGCTCCGCGCCAAGGGTCCATTCACCCAAACCGTGCTCGGCGTCACAGTGATCATGGATGTTCTCGTGATCATCCTCTTCGGGATCAACACCGAAATCGCCGACGTTTTGCTCCGAAGCCCTGGTTTTGAAGTTGGCTTTGTTTTCCTGATCCTGGGGGAGCTCGCCATCTCAATTGGCATCGGCTTCCTCATTGGCAAGGCAATCGGGAAATGCTTGGCGTTAAGGCTCCCAAGCCCCGTCCATGCCGCCCTGGTATTGGTTTTGGGTTACCTTGTCTTTGTCGGCGCACACTGGCTGCGCCAGGTCACACATGCCCATTTGCCGTTTGAGCTCTTCGTTGAGCCGCTCTTGATCTGTATGATCAGCGGCTTCGTTGTCGCCAATCGCACCGAATACTGGGATCCGTTTTCAAAGATTCTGTTCAAGCTCGGCCCCGCCATCTATCTGGTGTTTTTTACGCTGACAGGGGCGTCGTTATCCCTAGGCATACTCAAGGAGATGTGGCTACTGGCCATATTGCTTTCGATCGTTCGGCTGATCGCCATTGTGCTCGGCTCTTACTGGGGCGGCTTCCTCGCGGGAGAGCCCTACCATCAAACCCGGCTAAGCTGGATGGGCTATATCACCCAGGCCGGTATCGGTCTCGGCCTCGCAAAGGAAGTTGCCGTTGAGTTTCCCGCTCTGGGCTCCGCATTCCCCACTTTGATCATTTCGGTCATCATCCTCAATCAGCTTATCGGACCGCCCTTGCTCAAAACAGCCATCCATCGCAGCGGGGAAGCCTTCCAAAAAACCCCCGACGACGAAACCGACGGCGAAAATCGGGCGATTATCTTCGGGCACGGCAACCAAGCCTTGGCGCTGGCCCGACGACTTCGCAAGCACGATTGGGAAGTCACGATCGCTTCCCTCGCCGGCATTCCGATCAGGAATGCCGGGGCCCTGGGAAGCGAGGTCGTTCAAATCAATGACTTGGACGATGAAGCCTTCCACCAGTTGCGCATTTCCAAAGCAACGGACGTCGTCGCTCTCCTGTCCGACGACGCGAACCTGGAAATCTCTCGAAAAGCGCGCGAGCACAATCCACGAGCGAACGTTGTCGTTCGGTTGAACAACCGGGCCCAGATCGCCCCGTTACAGCAGCTTGGCGTCGGTATTGTTGATCCGGACACGGTATTGGTTCGAGTGCTGGAGCAATTCGTGCGCTCGCCTTCTGCCGCCTCGCTATTATTACGGACTGAACCGGAGCACGACATCGTCGAGCTTGAAGTGCAAAACCCTGTTCTCCACGGCGCCGCAATTCGAGACCTCGATCTCCCCGACGACTGCTTCGTTCTGGCACTGAAGTCGAAAGATCGGCAGGTAATCCCCTATGGAAACGCCTATATTCAGGCCGGCGACCGCATCACGCTCGGAGGATCTCCCGAGAGCCTTGAAAAACTCACGCATTCCTTTTAATAGGTGTCTAATGGATGAGGCCACCGAAAACGTTGTTT
>JAHEOI010000333.1 GCA_018610125.1 Verrucomicrobiota bacterium | reverse complement strand
GATGTCAGCGTCGAGGTCTCACCGAGCAGCGAGAAGGGTGAGATCAGCAAGGTCGAGTTCTTCGCCAATGGCGAGAAGATTGGCGAAACGACCAGCGCGCCGTTCGGCTTCACATGGGAGGATGCTCCGGCCGGCGCCCACACCGTGACCGCCCGCGTCACGAACAGCCTCCTCGATCGAGCCGAGTCCTCAATCCAAGTCGTTGTCGGTGAGGTGACTTCCGGCTTCCCGAACGATTTCGTTCTCAATCTGTTCGAGAAGCGTCAAGGAACCCGTTTCATCGAGCATGAAGACTACAACTACGAGAACGGCCAATGGGTTGAAGGCGGCAATGGTGGCCCGACCGGAGAGCCGTATGACGGCGGGGCCTACGAAGGCCTAAAGGGCGTCAATGGCGTCGACTTCAATGACGAGGGCGGCGGCGGTGCTGTTGCTTATCGGTTTGATACAACCGATCCTTCGCCCGGGCCGGCGTTGGCTGAATTCAACGCCACCCGTCACACCGATCGCGGCGGCTTCACGGTCCAAAACAACTGGAAAGTGGGCTGGACCTCGGAAGGGGAGTGGTACAATTACACCAGGGATTTCCCCGAAGAGGAGACGACCTATGAAGTGTTCGCTCAGATCTCCTCGGGTGGATCGGACCCGGTCGCCACCCTGCAGCGGGTGACCAGCGATGCGACGCAGGAGGACCAATCGACCGAGGATCTGGGGCAATTCTCCGGTCCGGCGTCGGGAGACTGGGGGACAGCCATCTTTTATAAGCTGCATGAAGTCGGCAATCCCGATAACCCGACGACGGTAACGCTCAGCGGCGAGAACACGATCCGCTGGCTGCGAGGCGACGGGGATCAGGATGTCAACTACATGGCGTTCGTGCCTGAAAAGGAGGCTCCAACCAAAACCGAGCTCTCGATCTCGTTGTCGGAAGGTACCATCACGATCGAGTGGAACACTGCGGCAACACTGCAAACAGCCACAAGCGTGAATGGGCCTTGGTCGGATAGCGACCAGAGTAGCCCGGCAACCTTCCCCATTGAGGGCAATCAGGCCATGTACTTCCGAACGGTCCAGTAGGTAAAGCCTGATCAAAACCGGGTAATTCGTCAAGGCCGGCAGGAGCGCCGCTTCTGCCGGCCTTGTTCTTGTACTCCCTGATAGGGACGTTCTCCCGGACGTCCCACCGCCAGAGGACCTCGGGGACGAGGTCCCTATCAGGGGGACTTTATTCATCCGCTCAGCCTTTGGACTGTCGAGAGCACGATCAAGCACCAAGCACCAAGCACCAAGCACCTATTTGTGCGGTCCATTGATTCAAAAGTTTTCTCTTTACAGGCGCTTAAGGACTTTGATTAACTAACAGCGAACCATAGGCGCGGACCGATCATGCTCCGCAGGTCGGAAAGGATTATGAGGATGGTTCTAAACATGCCCTCGGCCTATCGGGGATTGAGGGACGTGAGGCATTGTGGCATCTCCCTCGCTTACCCAAGGCGAGAAGGGCCAAGAGAAGACGAAACAAAAAAGGGTCTGGTAGCGAATGGACTTATGAGAAAACAAGGACTACAAAAAAGCGTGATTCTGACGTTGGTCGCAATCACAAGCTTGTCTGCAGCGTCATGGCAGGTGAGTGCCGGGAGGGTTGCGACTCAGTTTTACGGAAATCTCGGAACAGGGACACCGGCGATCGAAGGGACCGCAATTGAGGATTTAACCTCGGCCGGGAATTTCCCCGGTAATCCCGCGGCGGTCTCAGGAGGGCAGATTGGCCTCCCATTCTTAACGGAAGGACTTGTATGGCCGGTTCCCTTCGAGGAAGGAGATTTCGCTAACAACTATGGCACAATGACCGAAGGGTTTATCTCGGTACCGACGGGCGGAGAGTGGAAATTCTTCGTTCGTAGTGATGATGCGTCGCAATTCGAGCTGAATTCGAGCGGCCCCGATCCGTCCGGCGCCGAGGTGATTGCTGAAGAGCCGGAATGCTGCAACGACTTTGTCGACGATGGCACGCGCAGCTCCGATGCGATCAGTCTTGAGCCGGGTACCGAATATTACTTCCGCATGTTGCACAAGGAAGGCAGCGGTGGCGACTGGTGGCAAGTCGGCTGGCAGGGTCCCAATATGGACGAGCCTCGGGTGGTTGGGTCCGAGTTTGTGCAAGAGTTTACCACCGAAGGCGCGCCTGAGATTGTCACCCAGCCGCAAGATGTCAGTGTCGCGGAAGGAGAGCGTGCCGTCATTGGTGTCACCGTGACCGGCGCCAGGCCGATGGACTACCAGTGGTCTCGGGATGGCAGCGAAATCGACGGGGCAAACAACCCGTTTATCGTGATCGATCCCGCCTCCGTGGACGACGGCGGTGCCGAGTTTAGTGTCGCGATCAGCAACTCCGAAGGGGATGCCACAAGCGATACCGCAACCCTGGAGGTCGAGCCGGATGAGACCGCGCCGACGATTGAATCGGCCGACCCGCGTATTGCCAATATTAATAAGGTTGACGTGGAATTCTCAGAGCAGATCGATGAAGCCAGTGGGACAGATCCCGCCAACTACTCGATCAATAACGATGTAACCATCGACAGCGTTGAGCTCGGTGAAAACGGACGCTCAGTGACACTCAGCACAACCGGGATCGAAGCGGGTGTCGGTGGGTATGAGCTCACGGTTGACGGCGTCATGGACCGAAGCGCTGAGGGGAATGAAGTATCGAGTGAGACACGGTCGTTGACCTTGTTTCCGGGCGGATTGGTCCAAGATAGTGACGGATTCGTCGTGTTTGAAGCCGAAAACTTCGACGAGCGAGTCGGCGATTTCTGGCAGGAGAACACCGACCGCGGCAATCCTTCCGGAGGTGCCTCCATGGTGGTGCCGAATGGCGCCGGCGGTGACGAGGCAAGCTCGCAGCTCCTTTATGACATCAATTTCACTAGAACCGGCGAGCATGTCGTCTGGTACCGCGCCAGTGGCGAAGGCGGATCGGATGACTCGGGATGGCTCCATATCGATGGCGAGCGACCACCCTCCCGGACGGACGGCAATCAAGCCAGCATGACCGGCTTCGGTGGAGAGAGTGATTTCGTTTGGAATAGCGCTCCGCAGGATGGCGGCGGCCAAATGACCTTCAACCTCGAGTCGGCCGGGCAGCATACTTTCGGGTTGGCCCAGCGTGAGGATGGCTCCTTCTTTGACAAGTTCATTATCACGACCAATCCCGATTTCACGCCGGAAGGGACCGGACCCGAGCCGACACGTGGATCAGGTGAGCCGTTGCCGAATGCCAGCATCGAAATCACCAAGCAGCCCGAGAGCAAGACGGTTGAACTGGGGCCGAGCCCTGTGACAGCGACGTTTACCATCGAGGCGCAGGCGTTTTCGGGTGATGAAGAGGTTGGCAACAGGCTGATCAACTGGATCGAGAACGGTGAAGTGGTGGCCGGTGGCCCGAGCTTCACGACCGAAGAGCTGACCTTGGAGGATGACGGTCGCACGCTCCAAGCCCTCGTTCGGATGCCGGGAGCGCGCAAATTCAGTAATGAAGTCACGCTGAATGTGAATCCGGATTCCACTCCGCCGACGCTGCTTAAACGAGCAAACGGTGTCGGGGGATTAACCGGGGCAATCGCCACCTTTTCCGAGCCATTGGATCCGGAAACGGCCGAGACCGCCGCCAACTACGCCGTCGCCGGTCCCGAAGGCAACAGCGTCAGTGTCAACGGAGCGACCCTCCTGCCGGGAGGTAAGCGGGTGATGATTGAAACCGCTCAGCTCACCACGGGCAATCAGTACACCCTCACGGTGAATAACGTGGCCGACCGGTCGGAGAACAAAAACACGATCGCCGCCGACAGCCAAGCCGTGTTCTTCGGCATCAATGCCGATGATCCCCCTGGCGACGGATTGCCCGTTCCGACCAACTCGTGGCTGTTCGATAGCGGCTCCGGGGATACGGCCGCCGCGTTTACCGGCGGAGTGCCGGGCTCCATCGACAATGGTGCCACGTTTAGCAGCGATACGCCCTTCGGCTCCGGAAACTCCATTGAGTTCGACGGCGAGGACGACGAAGTCAATATGGGCGCGCTGACCTACAATGGCGCCTCGGCGATCACGATGTCATTCTGGATTCGCTCGGACTCGACCGAGGCAGACATGGGCTGGTGGGAAGCCGTCGATAGCGGTGGCGGCGACCTCTGGGGGCTTCGGTACGATAGCACCGGCGCCACCTCGGGGAGTGCCAATGCCATCAAAACCGGAATGGCGCTGACTACCAGTAACGGGAATCTGAATCGCGGCGAGGATCAACAGGAGTCAATGGATAATGTCCAGACGACCGACTGGCAGCATATCGCCTATACCTGGGAGGATGGAGAGGGCTTCAAGCTCTACATCGACGGCCAGTTGGATGATCCCAATTCGCCGGTTTCCACTACCGAAGGCAAGCTGGCGCTGATGGAGTTCTTCCGACTCGGTGACGGTTCCAAGGCTCACTGGGATGGCAAGATCGACGAGGTCGGAGTCTGGGAGAACATCGCCTTGAATGAATCCCAGATCCAATGGTTGGCCGATCCAAGTCATAGCTTGGGCTCAATCGAAGGATTGCCGCCTAAGCCGAGCATCGAAATGATGGGCCCGGAACCGTTGACGCAGATTAAGTCCGGAAATGTCACGATCAGTGCCTCCGCTGCCACTGAGAAAGGCCAAATTGATTTGGTCGAGTTCTTTGCCGATGGGGAAAAGATCGGTGAGACGACCAGCTCACCTTACGAGTTCACCTGGCAGGATGCCCCCAATGGAGTCTTCAATCTGACGGCTCGGGTGACGAACAGCCTGTTGGATGCGGCCGAGACCCCGGGAGCCCAGGTCGTCGTTGGTGATCCGACCTCGGAGCTGCCAGGCGACTTCGTGACCAGCCTATACGGGGACGGTACCCGCTTCATCGAGCATGAAGACTACAACTACGAGGAGGGTCAATGGATCGAAGGCGCCAACGGCGGACCGACGGGCCAGCCGTACGACGGTGGGGCCTATGAGGGCCTCAAGGGTGTCAATGGCATCGACTTCAATGACGAAGGCGGCGGTGGTCCCGACGCGGACGACCTCAATCCCTATCGCTGGGACGAGGCCGATGCCGGCGATGTCCCCGGTCCGGCGACGGTCGACTTCAATGATCCGGCAATCAAGCGGGATCGAGGCACCTTCACCGTGGAGAACACCTGGAAGGTGGGCTGGACCTCGGAAGGGGAGTGGTACAACTACACAAGAGACTTCCCTGAAGAGGAGACGACGTATGAGGTCTACGCCCATATTTCCTCGGGTGGATCGGATCCGATGGCGACCTTGCAGCGGGTGACCAGCGATCCGACCCAGGAAGACCAGTCGACCGAGGACCTGGGCCAATTCTCCGGTCCGGCATCGGGCGACTGGGGCACGGCCATCTTCTATAAGATGCACGAAGTGGGCAACGCCGAAGCCTCGGAGACGGTGACCCTCAGCGGCGTGAACACGATTCGCTGGCTGCGGGGCAGCGGCGATCAAGACCTCAACTACATGGCCTTCGTGCCGGTTGAGCCGGAAGCGCCGAAAGGACCCGAGCTGTCGATCTCGTTGTCGGAAGGAACCATTACGGTCGAGTGGGGAGACGATTCCGAGCTCGAGACGGCAACCTCGATCGGCGGTCCGTGGCAGCCGAGCGATCAAAGCAGCCCTGCGACCTTCTCCATTGAAGAGAATGCGGCGCTGTACTTCCGCACGGTGCAGTAGGCAAGACCTAACCGAAAACGTTGAATCACAACGGCCGGCAGGACCCCGCTCCTGCCGGCCTTGTTCGTTTACGCCCCTCCCTGATAGGGAGGTCTTCCCGGACGCCCTACTTTTCTCTTGGCGTTACCGCTAAAGGACCTCGGGGACGAGGTCCCACTTCACTCCGCCACTCTGCCACTCCGATACTCATCCACTTTTTTCTTTACACCCCGACAGCGCCTTTGATTTAATCAATCCTATTCAACGTTGCAGGGCTGTTGCCGGTAGAGAGCTGGTAAAGTGTCGATCAAGACCTTTGTACGCCATCAGTTTTCGTTCCGTGGGGCTGTTTTTGCAGCGAGGGTGCCCGTCGCCCCGGCTAGCTGTTAACCCGGGGGTCAGGAGGCGGGTAAAACAGTGGAAAGCGAATGGGCTTATGAGAAGAAAAGGACTACGTAAAAACATGATTCCGACGTTGGTCGGGATCGCAACCTTGTCTGTCGCATTATGGCAGGCAAATGCCGGGCAGATTGGAATCCAGTTTTATGGGAACTTGGGAACCGGAACACCGGCCATTCCAGGTGTCACTGTGGAGGATTTGACCTCGGCGAGCAACTTCCCGGACAATCCAGCGGGCGTGTCAGGGGG
>JAHEOI010000332.1 GCA_018610125.1 Verrucomicrobiota bacterium | reverse complement strand
TAGAGCATGCCCGAGAGCGCGTGTGGGAAGCGTGCAAGGCGCAGGATGCCCGCGGCCATCAGGCGTTTACAATCCTCAGTGAGGCCGCTCACCATGCAATGACCCCGATTCGCTGTCGAGCCCGCGAAGCCCTTCTCAGCCTCGCGAACTCACTCCACCCAATGGCCGAGAACGCCTCTCTGATCCTTTCCGGATTGGGCATCCATGGGAACGCAATACCGATTTCAACCGTCTCTCCGACTCCTGATGGCTTTGTAAAGCTCTCTTAAAAATCTCACTATCCTCTTGACTTCGCGCCATTCGCGTCCTTTCTCGCCCTGTGAAATAGCGCCGGCTTGGAGGTCTGGACCCGACTGGAATCTTTGACAAATTCGCGGGCGACGAATACCATCCTTCCTCATCAATGCGCGCCCGTAATCGGGCGCACGGTTTTCAAGCATCTCACAAACGAAACGGGAGACGGACGATGAACAAAGTATCCCACGGAATCCTGCTCGCAATCTTTTTTATAGCGCTTATCGGTCCCGGGCTGACCCTACCGGCCCAGGCCGCCGAGGAAAAACAGCCCAACATCGTGCTGATCATGGCGGATGATATGGGCTACGGGGACGTGCAGGCTTATAACGAGGACTCGCAGATCCCAACCCCCAATCTGAATCGGCTTGCAACACAAGGGATGCAATTTCTTGATATGCACACTCCGAGCGGTGTCTGCACCCCGACACGATATGGCCTTTTGACAGGACGCTATCCATGGCGAACACGCCTTAAAAGCGGCGTTTTGTGGGGATACAGTCGCCCTCTCATGGAGACTGACCGTGAAACGCTCGGTTCAATGCTCAAGAGAGCCGGCTATGCCACCGCTTGCGTCGGTAAATGGCACCTTGGACTCGGGTATCACCGAGTTAATGGGGACAACAAGAAAATTGACTTCACCAAGCGGATCGATCCAAATCCGACGACCTACGGTTTTGATTTCTCGTATGTTATTCCGGCCTCCTTGGACATGGATCCCTACATCTATGTCAGGAATGACCGCGCCGTTGATCCCCCCACAGCAAAGCAAGAGCGTCATGGATTTCCCAAATTCATACGCTCCGGACCGCGCGCTCCGGATTTCGATCCCCAAGAGGTCTTGGACCGGCTTTTGTCACAATCGGTTCAGTTCATCGAAGGCCATGCCGACACCAAGAATCCCTTCTTTCTCTATTTTCCGTTGACGGCGCCGCACAAGCCGGTCTGGCCTAAAGATCGCTTCAAGGGGAACACAGAGCTCGGACCGTATGGGGATTTTATTACGCAAGTCGATTGGACGGTCGGTCAGGTAATGGCAACTCTGGAAGAGGCAGGGATTGAGGAGAATACCTTGTTGATTTATACCTCCGATAACGGCTCTTACATGTGGTCTCGCAAGGTCGAAAAAGACCATGTTTCCGATCCGACAGTTCAAGCTTACCACCCGGACCATCACCGGTCCACAGGACCACTGCGCGGCGTCAAAGCCGATGTGTTCGAGGGAGGAAATCGTGTTCCCTTTCTGGTGCACTGGCCGGGCCATGTGGCGGCCGGGAGTGAAAATGATCAGCCTTTTTGCCTCACCGACGTTTACGCCACGTTGGCGGCGATCACAGGAACCGAGCTAAAACGGAACGAGGCCGAAGACAGCTTCTCGCTGCTCCCGGTCTTGTCCGGCGAGGCGGAGCAGGTCGATCGCGCTCCGGTGATTCATCAAGCCTCCTCGCGAATGAAGGCCATCCGCGACGGCAAATGGAAGCTCATTTTGGGCAATGGCTCAGGTGGTCGGAGTGATCCCCGCGGTGAAGCATTCAAACGGCCTTACCAGTTGTACAATCTCGATGCGGATATAAGTGAGACCACCAACCTGATTCAAGATCGCCCCGAAGTGGCCAAGCGTCTTGAGAACCATTTCAAGGAAATCCGCGACTCGGGACGAAGCCGAGCCCCATAATCGCGCATGACTCCCTTCGGTCAAGGCACCATTATCGTTGGTGAAAATGATGAGCGGCTCTTCGGCAAAGCCGTGCTCTCCGACCGATCCCGGCAACAGAGGAAGTTTGTCTGGGACAGGCCGCAATCACGTGAGCTACGGAAACCGGCATTTTCACGGCTCGCCGCGTCACTCGCGCGCAACGCTAATGTGACCCCTTTACGGCCCGCAGTCGATGAACCGTGTGGTAGATCGTATTCTCCATTGGGCGCCCATCCCGGGATTCAATGTCATACTCGATCATCATTTGCATGACGGGCTGCATGTCGGGAATGTGAAGTATGACGCGCCGCCGTTGCTTCCCGAGCGATACATCGCTGAGCTTGACCGGATCACGACCGGTGGTGTCCGGATTCGCAACTGAATATTCAGGCGACCCATATTCCTTAGAATACTCGTACGTCCATCGCTTGACGGTGTAGTTCTCCGGGTCTCGGGCTTGTTTGGCATTGAGGGACCGGCCGAAGACGATCTCGACACCGTCGGTTCGAGCATGAAGCTCAACCGGCATCAATGTCGATCGCCCGGTGTAGCGAATCCGGTTAAAGCAGGCAGGTCGGATGCCCACGCCGGTCCAACCGGGAACCCCAAGCCCGGCAACATAGACTTGCCCGTCGGTCGGATTCACTTCGGCACGCATGATCCCGGATTGAAACATTCCGGTCGGCATCTCCACCACGCCACCTTGTTTGATCCCTTGAACGGTCTCAGTCAGCACCAGATAGAGACGCGCAAGCCCCCAAGAGGTGTGGAGCCAACGCCCGGCCAGTGGCCCCCACCGATCACTGTCGACAAACACCTGGCTGCCGGCGGAATTATCGACGTTTTTAGGAAGCCAGCAAATCGGCTTGGAAAAGTTCCCAACCGGGATTTCCCGGGCCGCATTGGGGCGGTAACCATAAAATTCCCCCTTCTCGATCCGGTCGATACGCGTTGCCGGCACCCAATTGCCCTCTTGATCGGTCGCGTGAATCATATCATCGGGACCGATAGCAAGACCGTTGGATTGACGGAGTCCTGTCGCAAACACCTCGGCCGATTGACCGCTCGCATCGACACGGACGATGCATCCATGCTCGGGCATCCGGCGAGCCCGATTGCCAACCCGCCCGTAGTAAAAATTCCCTTCGGAATCCGTGTCCAGGCAGAGCCAGTAAGCTCGCGGCTTGAACGGTCCCTCGTAATTGAAATTCTCGTAAAAATCGGCCTCGTTATCACCGTTAAGGTCCGTCAACCGGGTAATCTGACCTTGTTCCACGACAAAGATATCGCCCTCTTGAATCGCAAGCCCGAGAGGCTGGTAGAGTCCCGAGGCGTAACGTTTCCATCGCACCATCTTATGCCTCGAGCTCAACCCACGGACAAGCCAAACGTCGCCGTTCATCGTGCAGACCGCGGCGCGGCCATCCGGGAAAAAGTCAAGCCCGCTGATCCGGATAAACGAATGCCACGGGTTCTCTTGAGGAACCGGAATCGAATCGACGACATACGCGCCGTCACTCTCGGCCGTTTTCTCCTTTCGCTTCAGGACCTTCGGCCATTGCGCATTCCCTCCCTGTGTCAGTGACTTCAGGTCTTCCCGCTCCTCGATTCGATCCAGAAGCGCTTGAACAATGTCCCTGTCGCCATTCGGAGCTCGGGCGTTCAGCACTTCAAAGGAAGCCGTCTCAATTGGCGCAGAAACCTCTAACAGGACCTCCCCTTTTTCCGTCATGGTCAATCTCACCCCTTCAGGGGCATCATGAAGCGCCAAGAACCGGGTTTTCTTACCTTCCTTACCGTCCTCAAGCTCGATTATGTTATCATGGCGAATCGTTTTTCCCGAGCTCACGACCTGAGCCAGATGGGCTGTCACCTTTCGGGAGACTCCCTCCACCCGGATATGTCGCACCACTCCGACCTGATCTCGGCTCTTCACCGCCGTCGGCATTTCCAAGATCGACGCCGCACCAACCTCATAAGAAAGGATCACTCGATCATTCCATCGGTAATAGCCATTGTAACGAGCCCATTCGGAGGGCAATGGTCTGTGCTCCCCCTCCCGCGGGCTCTTAAAGCTCCCTGTCGGCGACCATCCGGGGCGCGCATCCGATGCGAAAACGAGGGAGCCATCAAGCCGGGCAACCGTGCCTCCCTTGGACCGCATGTAATCCGTGTCACTGAGATCAATGACGCCACCGACTGTTCCGATCGCGTACCGTATCAATTCCTTATCAAAGACGACCCTGACGCCATGCCTAAGCCGAATCCCAAGCCCCCTTCCAACCGTATTTTGGTCCGTGTCAGGGAATCGATACGACTGCCCAATCACTGGACCGTACCCCATTCGACGGGGATTGACGGCACCCTCTTCCTCCCTCTCCTTGTTCCCTTTATCATCCCTCTTTTTGTCGCCGGAAACGCCGGCGTTCAGGAAGGCAGCGGTCTGCAATGGATAGGCGAAACCGGCCCCGCCGAACGAACCGCCAAGCGCTACAGGGAGAACGTCGCAGACGAGGAAAGCAGCCGTCGACAATGTCAAGCACCGCGTCGATTTCCTTAAACGAATAAATGGGATTGAAAATAATGCCGTCGTTTTCATTTGCGTCAAACTTTTGCCGTTTATCCCCGACCACACCAAATTGATTTCCCGCGAAAGGCGCGAATTTGCCCGAAGGGGAAAGAGGATAAAATTGGCGGATTGGTTTGAGGCAATGCCTTGCTACCCTTCGGGAATATTGACAAGCGTGTAATAGGCCTCGGGATGTAACAGCTCGACCCCGTTTCGGGAGACAAAATCACTTAGGTGGAGCTCATGGACATATCCGGCGCGCAGGGGATCCACCGTCAGCCAGACGGTTTTGCCGTCGGGTGAAACCTTTGCGGATTCAATGGTCACCTCTTTTTTGTCGGCCTCAGGACCGCCATACCGACTTTCCAGCTTGTAGGTGTAGCTCGTCATGGAGTAATTCCCCGGATCGCTCGCGATGAGGTCATCGACCGGCTTCGTAAACCGCAACGCAAATCCATCCGAACGCGCCCGCATACTGTGGATTTCGAACGGGATCTTCCCGGTCCACCGAGCCCGCTGGAATCCCCAAGGACTATTTCCGCGGCTCGACCATCCTGCGTTCGACATCCCGACAAAAAGGGAGCCCTCCTTGCCGAAACAAAGCCGGATAATGCCCGATTGAAATCCCTTTCGGAAGCGGAAGCAGGCTCCCTGCCAATGCCCATCCACCCTTTCCAAAAAGACTCGCATGATCCATGCGTGATGCTGATCGCCCACGAACATTTGCCCCGCAAATGGGCCGAACCGGCCATTGGTCAGATCCCATCGAAAACCGCTTGGGCTCATGCCCATCTTATCGTACGGGAACCAGACAGCCGGCATCTTGAACTGCGGAATTTGCTCATGGAGATCCTTCATGTAGGTTCCGGACTCCGGCTTGGGAATCGAGGCAAACGGCTCACCCGCCAGCTCCTTGCTCGGCAAGCCCCATGGATGACCATGAAAATCGCCACGCTCAAGCTGCGACAGCTTTGAGGCATTACACCATTCGCCCTGGTTGTCGGTATAAAAGACATCCCCCCACGGACTGACTTCGACACCTGCCGGGGAGCGAAGTCCGGCGGCCATCGGCTCCATTTTTCCCGTCTTCGGGTCAATCCGGACCGCCCAACCGCGCCAGTCCGCACGCCCATAAGGTTGACCACCAAACGGCTTGTTCAATGTCACCCACAGATGCCCTTCGGGGTCAAGCACCGGACCAAAGGCATACTCATGATAATTCCCGCTAATCTCCCAGTCGTCCGAGACCGTCTCGAAGACATCCGCCTGATCATCCCCATCTGTGTCCTTCATTCGGGTCAGCTCGCCCCGCTGGGCCGCATAGATCCACCCGTTGTGCTGGAGCAATCCGAGCGGCTGAGCAAGGCCGCGCGCCCAACGTTTGTATTCGACGTCCGCCGAAGGACCATAAGGATTTTCGACCAAGAAGATATCGCCGGTACGGGTGCCGATTAAGATACGGCCATCCCGGAGGCGCGTCATCGCCCCGATTTCCAGCGTATGCCCCTTCGGGGGGAAGGTTTCGATCGTGTAATAATCGGCCTCGGAGACTTCACCGGACAACAACCCGGGCAAGCCGACCAGGGCCGCCGCCAAAAACAAATGAACCGCTCTCATACTCAATCTCGTTTCCCTCACCATTCAATCGTTGCCTTCAGCTCGGCGTTATTATCCTCAAATCTGATCGGGATGAGCAATTCCATCCTTTCCGACTGCTCCCGGATCACCGGCTCCAGCGGGAAAGACGCCTCCAACGAAATGCGCTTTTCACCATCGATCTGAAAGACTCCTTCCCCTGCCGATTCGACCTGCTCTCCTGCAGCCGCCAGGAAATAAAGCCCATCCGGCTGGGAGCCGGAAGTGATCTGAAATGCCCGCACTAAGACCGCTCCCCCGGGTTGAATCCGAGGTTTCGGCTTTTCACGAATCGCGACATTTTCCAACTGGTATTTGAAGGTGGGACGGCCCTGATCGTCCAGCTCATACCCTTGAAACTGCCCGCCAACATCACGGTCCAGTCGCTCCGCTTTCGGCCACGGCACGGAGGTCGACGACAGGAACGCGAATGCCGGACCCGGCGGCATCTCGATAACGCTGTGTCCTAAAGGACCCAAAAACTCATCTGTCCGCCCACTCGCAACCCCCGACGCATCAAAGAAACGCCCGCGCCACGCCTTGGCCAAACGGATCTTATTCCCATCAAAGGCCACATTGACCTTTTCCGGATAGCCGGCCACAATTGCCCGCGGTCCGACGTCTTTCATGAACGTGCGATGCACGATGGCTTGCTGTTTTGGAATCAGCTCCATCTCCGCTGAGCCTTCCGGATGGATCCCCTCCGGCAACGGCATCGAATCTTCCAGTGACAGGTACGCCCAAATCGCATTGATCTGCGCCTCGGTATCCCCACCCAATACGCCCTTGAATGCGGATTCGCCTTCGGGCCAAAACTCGGGCATGCGAGTCTCCTCCTTGAATCGGTTCGGCTCCAGCAGGAAGGCCCGGAACCAGCTCGGCTGAAGACGGTCATGCACCATCGCTAGATCGAATCCCTGGATCCCCAAGGCATCCTGACCCGCAATCTTGTGGCAAGTAATACACGCCATTCCCGAGGACCCTACCAGCTTCCGTCCCGCATCAACCAGCGCTTCACTGAATTCGGGATCAAATGGCTTTATCCCGACTGCGGCATCGGCCTCGGCAATATGGCTTAAAAACGGCTCCACGTTCTCTTCTCCGAAGGAAGGCATGCGCGTCGCCATGTAATGGCGTATGTGGAGATCGCCCTCGATCACGATTTTTCTCAACGCCTCCGGCTTAAGCTTGGCGCCCACCCCGGTCAGGTCGGGAGGGATTCGAGCCTCCATGCCGAGATCGATCGGCTTCGTGGACTGGAAGAATGAAGTCCGATCCGTCAGGGGGCCTCCGACTCCTTTCCTTTCGTGGCATGCGTAACAGTTGAGCTTGGCCATGGTCTGCGTCACCACGGCCTCGGCATCGCGCGAGGCCCCGCCGGAGTCAAGATGCCGCAAGGCCGCTCGCAAGTCGGCCTCTTGGGTATCCGATAGATTGTAGCGCGGCGTCTTCGTTCGATGATCCGGGCGTAGACAACCATCCTCCGCGTTTGGATCAAGGGCGGTCAAGGAAGGCACCGGCGTCGGCTTCGACACGCCTTGAACAGCAGAATGACAATTGCCACACCGGAGCTTGGCAAACCACTTCGCCCCTTCACGCACCTTCTCCGAGCTCAACGTAAAGGATTCCTTCCCGAGAGGAATCATCGGTGATCCACCCTCTCGCCAAAGGTGCTCGGACGGAATAGGACGGCGGTCACCATCGGTCACAGGACCGCTCCAAAAAACCTTCAGTCCGGTTTGGCCGCCGCCTTCGAAATACTCCAGCACAATCGGGTAAGCTCCCTGATCCAGCTCGATCGTGCCCGACTCCGGCTTCATCGGGTGAATCCCGTCATTGCTTACCACTTCGTCACCGTCGATCACCAGCCGCGTGCCATCGTCCGAGCTTGTCGCAAACGTGTACTCGCCCGATTCCGGGATCGAAATATACCCCTTAAACCGAATCGCATAATTGTTGTCACGCCTTTCTATCGGGATATCCAACGTGAATCGACCGATCTCACCTTCACCGGCGGGCTCATGACTCGAGAAATCCGGCAGTGCACCGAGGTTGTCGATTTCGTAATACTCCCAGCGTAAGCCGCCGACCTTTGCGGACGATGCATTCTGGGCCGCCGGATTGTTGAGCTGATCCCGCAGGAGATAAATCGCGATCGATTGCGCTTCCTTCTTATCTAAACGGAACGAAGGCATCCTCCCGGAGCCTCGGGCTTTTAACGGGTCCATTAAGAACGCGCTAAGCTCGGCGACAGTCGTCTTTCCAGCCAACCCACTCAATGGGAGCAATCCCCCGCTCTCCTCGGGGACGCGCTCGTTCTCGGGAACACGCTCGGTGTGGCAAGCAGCACACCCAATACTGTTAAAGAGCTCGCGTCCCCGCTCGACGTCATGCTCGGAGCCTCCAACCTTCGATTCCGCAATCGGTCCTCCTTGAGAAACCAAGAAGTGCACAAGTGCCTCGGCCGCTTGATCCCGCTCGGTCACAGGCAAGCCCGCCAACAAATCCGGCATCGTCGTACCCGGCTGCGTGCCATGGGGCGACTTCAGGAATTCTCGCAAAAAGTGGGGCGTTATTCGCTCACCCACCTTCGTTAGATCCGGAGCCCCTTTCCGGGTCAATTCGGCCTCCGAGACACCCTCTCCGGCGTGACACGCGACGCAATTCAACTCGCTCAAGAGAACCCTGCCTCGAAGGGGTTGCGAGCCGGACTCTTCTACGGCCAATCTCTCATATCCCGGCACAATCGGAGCAATTGCGCCATGCCCCACAGCCAAGCTTCCAAACAGACAAATAGTCAAGGCCGCTCGCTTCCAGCAGCAGACAGTTTCGATCATTGATGGCATGGTCGCGCATTCTTCACGGCAACCACCCAGAAGTCAACGCCAGATTCCTTGAACAAAGCAAATCTGATGTTTTTGAGTCAAATTTTGACGCTTGCCCTCGCCATCGTTTTCAGTCTTAAGGAATCTGTGGCGAGGCACGAGCTCTCTCAGCTTTTGCCGTTGCGTCCCATGCCTCGCCTGACCAATAAGGCCACACTTCGCTATCGCTTATTCGACAATAACGCGATAGAAACGAAACTTTGCGGAGCCTCCGGCACCACCGCTGTGCACCACCTCGATCCCCCCGCCGTTGCCGTCAAGCGCACTCTTGGCAAACGTCTCGACGTCCGACCATGCCTCCAAGTCCGTCGAGCTCTGCAGCTTCCCGATCAGTTGATTCGAAGCCAACGTGCCACTGATGGTCACCTTAACGTCGCCATTCTCCAACACTTCAATCCCCCCGAATTCCAGGGAGGTCTCCCCCGAAGGGCCGGTCCCCCCAAGCGGAAAACGCGTCGTCTTAAGGGAGGCGGCGAACTCGTTGAATCCTTCCACCGCATTCTGACCCACGTCCGAGATCGAGTAAAAGCTCAACTCACCCTCATACGTCGTGTCTGATTCCAAAACGCCCGCCGGTATCGTGACAGAGCTCGCCGTGGCCGAGAGCTCGACCGGAGGATCCGCACACCTATTCGGCGCTTCAAACACAACATTCCCATCCGCATCGAAAATCACAATGCTAATTGCATCATGCTGCCCCGCGGCACTGAAGGCGTTCCACTCGATCGTAACAGGCTGGCTCCCGTCGAAATCCTGCAATCCTTGTAGGTTCGTGATCTTCGGGGCGGAAAAGGGATCCGGTGCTTCCAGCGGAAGCTCGGCGCTTCCGGAGCCACCGCTTTTCAGCTCAACGTTCATTGAATAAAGCCCGTCAGGAAAGGCACTATTCAAGGCGGCTTCGGTATCAAACGTAGGATAGGTAATATCGGGGGGTTCGGAGGTCGTCAGAAAAAACTGACTTGGGACATCCGGCACGAGCGAGCCGCCGCCACCCCCTGACACGGACAATTCCGTTAACGAGGTAGAATCGTTGTTCGGCTTTACCAGAGTTGCCGCGGTCACCTCCTTGGAAGCATCTGTGGCATTCTGAACCGAGGCAAAGAAAGCGGCCTTCTCTTCCGTATCGAGCTCGGGATCCGAAGACCCGGATTGCCGATAATGGATTCGCTTCATGATCATGATGCTCGCTTTGCCTTCTTCGGGAGTAATTCCGAGACACGAGCTACTGCTCTGCGACGTTCCGGGCGTGACAAAGCTCCCTGATGTCTCCGGCAAAGCCTGACCCGATTGGCTTTTGATGACACCACTGCCACCCGGGTTCAACGTATAGCTGATCTCAACGTCCGGCGGTAACCCACCTTCGTAGGTGCAATCAAGCCGGATCGGAGGAACAGGAAAGCCAAACATCTCATCCTGCCATTCGCACGAAAATTTGGCCGGGTCAATCGCCGCTCCTTCCCAAGCGATATCGATCCCCGTCGGATCCATCGGCTCACTGAACGTGAACGTGATCACTCCCCCTTGCGAGGTTATCGTCGCGGTTGAAGGCGGCATAATTAGTTCCGGGGCAGCCGACGCGGATCGTGGCAACAACAAGAGGGAAACCCCAAGCCCCAGTAAGAACATCGAGCATTGATAAAAACGAAGCGACTGTTTCATCGTGGATAACACTTCACCTTTCCAAGTACCAAACAACCTTTTTAATAACAGACGAAAGCAGGCACCCGGCCTCGATGGTGTTTCGGCCGCTGCTGGCACCCTGTCTGAAGCCAGATAGACGAACAAAAGATGCAAAACCGCCTGCATTCAAGGAAGATCCTACCGATTACTCCCTAAAAACTCAAGGAAAAACCTTGGGATCGGTCGGCGGAGCGGGCAAAACCCAACGCAGTATGGGATACTGCCCAATAAGCGCTAAGTTGTTTGGCTTCGACCTCCGGGTCTGCCGATCCTCTACTCCCCGAATGAATCGACAGCAGCCTCGACAACCTCCGGCACCGGCAACAGATACGTCCCTTAAAAAAATTAGGACGGGGAGCATCCCCGTCCTTCTTCAAAACACAATCCGTGTTAAGCAGAGCTCAGCCGTCAAGGTTAAGGCGAAGCATAGTTGATTTTCGCGTCGATGGCGATCTTCCGTCCGTCTTCCAAGCCCTCACTCTCGACGGCTTGAACGATTTGTTGAATCTGACTGGCAGTCAGATCGGTTTGAGCCAGATCGGTCTCAAGCTTGTTGACGAGCGCTTTCAAGCTTTGGGTCTTCTTGGCTTGTAACAATTGGGCCGCAAAGCTTGTTTTCTCGCCTTTGGAGGCACCCGAGCTGAAATTGAGCTCGCTTTCTTCGTCGTAGTCCTCGCCTAGCTGGCTCAGGATTGCATCCGGTACGTCACTACTATTCCCGCCCGAGCTTGCCCATGCCGGCTTCATGTTCATTGAAATCCGACCCGTTTCAAGCTCGGTGTTCTCAAGCCCGGCGTTCTTTTCCAACCCCTTAAGAGCCGCCGCCACAATTAAGACACGCTCCTTCGGGAAGGCGTCGGCGACCTTCTTGGTCACTCCCGGGGCCATCTTTGGTGTTTTCTCAGCAATCGTGCCCACGATCTCGGTTGCGGATTTCGGCGCGGCTTGCGAGGCAACCACCGCAATCGCTTCCGCGCGCTTTGGGAACCGTCGCGCAACACTACGGACGATTTCCGTGCCGCTCCGTGGCGTCGCCGAAACGATGGCCGAAACCACCTCCGGAAGAGACGCGGGATTGCGGTTCCCGACTACCGTTGCCAGAAACGCGGCCACCTCAGCCTTTTGCGACCGTGGCGCCTCTGTCACCAGCGAGGCTGCCTTGGCCGGCTGCTCGATCCGATTTGCACTCATGAGCGCTTCGCGTAAACCCGCCTTGTCGATTTTGTCCGTTGCTTCGGATCTCACCGGTGCCACAGACACAACAGTACCAATAATACAAACAATAACTAGACTTCTGATATCCATAGGCTCTCTCCTGACTATTGAACGACACCACGGCAGGCCAGATCCTTCGCTCCCAAGGCTAAGCATTCACCATGCCAAAGACTCTAGTCATTAAACGGGCACAAACAGGACTTCCACTATATGGCTAAACTGAAACTGGTCAGGCGGTCCCCAGAGCACCGCCCCGAACCGGCTTCCCCTTTTTTCGCGAAGCATATTTATAGGCAAACGGCTATCCATACTGAAGCCCGTCCCCGCCTTTCACCGCCTCAGGCTCGCATAGAGTGTCTAAAATCTGTACAGAGTTGCACCGGAAACCCCAAAAACTGTACAGATTGGGTAAGCCGGCAGATTCTTCACGCACCTCCCGGGTTATGTGCGGTTGAAATGCTTCTTCCGGATCCGCCGAAACCTTTGACGGACTCGCTGTCATTTAGACGGCCCGAACCAATTATTTAATCCAATCCAGATCAAACCCTTAATCCCGACTACGCATTTCCTTTACGGAATCGATCAAGGTATCTGCATAAAAACTTAAGGGTTACACTGATTGCCTACCCTTGTTTGATTCTGTATCATACGGAACAATCCTAAAAACAAGGAAAGCCCAACCGGAATAACCCATTGACGAGGGAAAGGGAATATGAGCGAACGAGCTGAGATACCATCATCACCGAATCGGAGTCAGGATTTGTTGGAACGCTTGCAGGATCTTCGCCAATGGCATTTGCTCTATTGCCGTAAGATCCGACATCTTCTCGACCAAAAGTACGCGATTGAATGCGGCGAAGCCAATGTCCTGGGGGAAATACGGGATACGCTCGGTGAGGAAAGGCTATATCAGGTCGCGATGCAAGCAGACCTTTATCCCGATTACGTAAACTATCTGCTACACATGGGGCTGTCGCCGAACGAACCGGATTAAGGGTCCAAATCGAGCGCGTTTTTTCAGCCGTGCCGATGACCAGACTTGAAATCCGACAAGCTTCAGGCTAATGGTCGATGCGCACGAGAACCGTCATGGTCTCACCCGGGTCTCTCTTCCAATCGATGATTAAATCCCACTCGTCGGCCTCCGGGTCCCACTGGCAATAGGTTTCGTAGGCATAAGCCACATCCGGCGTCGTCTCGGGCACAGGATCGATCGATTGCACCCTTGGCTGATGGTCCTCGGATCGACCGATGCCATCGATTCGCCCGGCAGGCGAATGGCCCGGCAAAAGATCAACCCGTTCCTGTAACCGCGGCGCACCGATGTTATCTCGATAGGCCTTGATGCTCCCGTCGACACGGACGGGATCGGTACCGGCATCACTGACGACGTTGTCGGTAATCACGGCACCCTTCCCGCGTATACGGAAGGCTCGGTCTTCGTCTTGAATCCGGTTACCCCGCACCACATGGTCGGCCTGGTCGCGGCTCTGTAGCACAGCGGGAGCCCCGTCGTTGAGCGAGCTGCGCAACGTGTTCTGCGCCGCCATCCCGGCGCGCCCCTCCAGGACGTATCCCCGGCCCTGCGTATTCCAACAGGACATTGCCGCTCGCAGAAGTCGGTCCATCCCCAATGAGTCGTAGCCCCCGCGTCATGTAGAGATAATTCCCGGTCGCTGTGCGGGCTTGCAGTGAATATTGCGTTCCGCCATTGGAAGAATCAAATGCGATGATGTTTCCAGATGCAGCCACATCGCCACGGATACCGCCAAGCGTCGCGTAAAGGGTGTTCCCGTTGACGGCGATGCGTCGCTCCGACTGCTCGGCAAATCCGATGCCATCATAGCAATACGCAGGGTGTTGCCGCTGATGGTTAAGTTTTGCGAGGCACTCCACCCCCCACTGCCGTAATAGATCGTGCCTCGCTCTCCACCCACCCCGTAAAAGGTGTTATCGGAGACTGTGGTGTCACTCGCTCCCCAGACAGTGATCCCCCAGGCCAGTCCGCCGGCCGTGGCGCAGCTTTTCGAGCGTGAGCTCGGCTTCTTTTTTAACGGATCACACCGCCGTATGCTCCACGTTGAAGACGGATGCAGGCATCGCCCCGGTGATTGATAACGACATTGTGCTCAAGGAGCTTGGCACCCGGCTGGCTTTTCCCGCCACTGACAAAGAGCACGGGGGACTCCTGGGTTCGAATGAATTTGCAATGGCGCACCGTGAGCTCCTCCCCATTCAACGCGACACCACCGATAGCCTCGTAATACGTGGCCTTTGCCTCCCCGGCCGGGTCGTCGTGCTGTAATGGACGCTGAAGCTCGATTCGATCCTCTTTCAGTTCGATGCTCTCGGCTTTTGCCCGCTCAGACTTTCTGCCGTCACCGATCTTAAATCCGCCGGGGGTCGTCCAAACATCCCTTCCTTCTCCCAGCCGAGTCCCCTCAAAAGCCGCGGCATTTTCCACGTCGATGACTCGGTCACCGGCTGAAGCGTCCTGGGTCAGCTTAAGCGCCGTGGTATGGGCTGAGCGATTCCCATCGAATACAAAGCCGTCAACTATGACGTTCTCCACCTCTCGGCCGCGGAAAAACCAACGCGCCCCGGCATCGCGACCCATGCGTAAAACCGCCCCCTTATTGCGGGCCGCCGTCAAATGGATCCCGGTGCGCAACCGGCACGCCTGTCGGGCATCTGTCACGTAAATGCCATCCTCAACCACGATCTTGCCGCCCGCTCGAGACTCACCCCCGTTCGTTAACCCGTCAATAAGCCATTGGAGGGCAGTCAGAATATCCTTACCCTCGAGCGTTTGCCCCGTCCGCAGGTTCTTAGCCCGGACCTCACCTTCCTTCTTGAAAACCCGCCCCGCCGCGCCATCTCCCTCGATGGCTGCTTGAGATGCGGTAAGTCCAACCAGCAACAATCCGACTGCCAAACCGTCATGCAATTTCAATCGGCCCATATGCGACGGATACTATCGAAGGCT
>JAHEOI010000331.1 GCA_018610125.1 Verrucomicrobiota bacterium | reverse complement strand
TCTCTTGCACACGCTGCAGCGCTCGCTCCCGTTCCGAAAATCCGACAATGGAGGGGTATTCCTGCAGATCGGTATACAGGGATGTTTGCCGATCGGTACGGTTGGTCATTCCAAGCAGGGTGTTGGCGGCCCATTGTTCTCCGACTAATCGGCTAAGGAAACGGATATCGGCGTAGGCTGACAGGCCGAGGTAAGTCTCAACAATCCCGACAACCGGCACGGTCACGCGTCGTCGCTCGCCGATCGACGGCTGCAATGTTACAGCATCTCCCGTTTTGACGTTTAGAATGCGGGCCAGCTTATCGGTGAGCACGAGCCCATTTTCCGGTACCTCAATCGGCTTTCCGGTCGCGTTCAATGGGGTAAAGAGCCGATTGTCAGGAGGTAATCCTGTTACCCCGACCTTTTTCCGGCGGTCACCATGCTCCAAATCGCAGGAGATATTGAGCTGGGGCTCGATGGCGCCCAACCCTGAAACGGACCCGATTTCCGAGACGAGGCCTCTTCCTTTGGCATTTCGTAGCGAGATCGTCACATCCTGATGGGATATCGATTTGAATTGATACGCCATCAGGTAATCCAGTGAATCCACCATATTAAAGGCGGCCACCATCAGCGCGGTTGCGACCATCCCCGAAAGGCAAGTGACAGTGCTACGGAAAGGGTTTCGAAAAACGGCTCGAAGGATCAGGTGCCAACGAAACGGGAGGCGTCGCCACAGGATTCCAAATCGCTCCAACAAGATTCGTCCCCCTTTTTCCGGCGGTGCCGGTCTCATGGCTTGCGCCGGCTCGATAAGGGCCGCCTTTCTGGCGGCAAAAAGGCTCCCTGCGATCGCAAAAACAAGACTCACAAGGATCCCGGCCAAGTGAATCCCGAAGTAGACATGGGGCTCCAAGCCGGGCAAGTGATAATATTCCGCATAAATCGACACGAGCTTGGGCTGCAGCCAGAGTGCCACCCCGCTCCCGACGAGGCCGCCGAACGCCGCCGTAATGGCGCCGAGCATGACGTAGTAAAGCATGATCTCCGCTGTCGATCGTCCGATTGCCTTCAATGTACCGATAACGGAGCGTTGCTGAGCCACAAGGCGGTTCATGAGCACATTCAGAACAAGCATTGCGACAGCAAGAAAGATAAACGGCATGATGTAGGAAGAGAGGCGCAGACCAATCAGCTCATCGCGGAGAAAACGAACGGAATGTTGATTTTCGACCGGCATGCTCGCCGTTACCCCCCACGGCTCGAAATGGCTTTCAAGTCGTGACAATGTTGTTCGCAGCGACTGCTTGCTCGCGTCCATCGCGGTGCCAAGCACCTCATTAATCGCACCGTCAAGATTGGCGCTTCGCTGGAGGAAATCCCTCGGGAGATAGACGACCCCGAACCGAGCCGGATCGGGCGCAATGCCGCCACCGGGAGGAATCAGGTAAACGAATTCAGGCGATGTGGCCAGTCCTACAACAAGAACGGTGTGCTTTCGATCCAAAAGGAGGATTTCAATTCGATCACCCGGCTTGATCCCATTTGCTTGCGCGAACGCTTGATTGAGAATTGCCTCCGGACGCGAGCTTGCTGAAAACCAGGTGCCGCCACGTAAGCGAATATCATTTAAGACGGATTGTCGCCTTTCAGGCAGTGAAAGGATCCGCCCGGAAATGGGCCGTTTTCGGTTGGGAACGTCGATCACGGCGTCAACCGAAATTCGGCCTCGGGCACTGGTGACATTCGGAAAGTCATTGACGGTTTCAACAATATGTTCGGGGGCACGTTTCACACTGATGCTGAAATCCGCCAATCGATAGTCGCGGTAATAAACCTCCCGTGCCTGGTTCAAATCATGCCACACAGAGGTCATGACGATCCGTGCTTGGACACCGACTCCGACGATGAGGATGATACTGATCAGCGACGCCTTCTGTGACCAGAGATCGCGCAGGAGCTTTCGGAAAAGGACAGATCGCAGACCGAAGAGGCTTACCATTCGACCTCCTCCGGGAGTAGAGGGCAGGCATTTTCGGTTACCGATTCAACGACACCATCCTTTAGAACCGCGACCCGATCGCCGATCCCGGCAATCGAATGATTATGAGTGATCAGTGCGATCGTTAGGCCGAGGTCCTCCTTCAACCGGATCAGCAGACCGAGCACATGCTTACCTGTCTCGATATCCAGTGCCCCCGTTGGCTCGTCGCATAGCATAAGCCGAGGACGCTTGGCCAAGGCACGGGCGATCGAGACGCGCTGTTGCTCGCCACCTGAAAGCTGAGATGGGAAATGGTCCGCCCGATCCTCAAGCCCGACCAGGTTCAACGCCTCCATGGGCGCCAATGGTGCCACCGCCACCTCCGTCGCCACCTGAACGTTTTCAATCGCCGTCAAACCGGGCACCAAGTTGTAAAATTGAAACACAAAGCCGACTGATTCACGTCGAAATCGCGTCAATTCTCGATCCGAAGCCGTGGCCAAGTCTATCTCCCCGAAGATCACTTGGCCGGAAGTCGCCCGGTCCATCCCGCCAAGCAGGTTAAGCAACGTGGTTTTCCCGGAGCCGCTCGGTCCCAGAATGACCAGCAGCTCACCGTGACGAAGATGGAGTGTGGCCTCTTGCAGGGCCGTTACCCGCACTTCGCCCATCTGGTAGATTCGACTTGCTCTTTGAATCCGTACGATCGGAGATCGATCCTGATTCGATGACGAAGTCGTTCGACTGCCGGAGTCTCCTTCCATCTTTCTTTCCTTGAATACGATTGAACATGTCCGCCGATTCGCGATCAAGAAGTCGCTTCGTTGCGACAGCCCGAGCCGTGAGATTCCCCTCGATTGAAAAGCAAGCTCCTCTCGTCTTAGCTTTTTGACGGAGCAGAGGATATGCTAGAATAGCACCGCAATAAAAGGGTAAGACTTAACGGCAGTGGCGACAGCGGATAAGCAATATGAAGGATTTAAGCCAACTCAAGCGCGTTTTGCAGCAGATTGACGGCAAGGGCTACAAGGCCTACAAGGAGATCGCCGGCGGTTATCGTTTCGACGGCGGCTCGGTTTTTATCGATTATGTTCAAGGTGATCCATTCGCAGCACCTTCTAAATTGCGTGTCCGGATTCCCCAATCGCGGGCGTCACTGCCCCGGGAGCTCTGCCAGCCAAAGACCCGCCGGATCGCATTGGAAGATTTCTTAGCACGTCAGTTCGAGATCGCAATCAAGCAAGTCGGCAATAGACGGCGGGGAAGCGGTAAAAGCGGGCGGATAGAGATCGACTCAGGCCATCAGGAAGTCCTGGAGCGGACCGCGGTCAAGATAACCGAAGATTGGGTTGAAGCCCGCGTTGAAGCGGGCTTGCCTGCCGAAGGGCGACGGATCCTGGGACGACAGGCAAGCGAAATGCTATGTGAAGACTTGCCCGAGATGGGCGGCGAAGGGCTGACATGGGGATCGGATATTGAGCACTCTGCTTGGAATTGGGTTCAATCGGTGGAAAATCAGGAATCGATCCGTGACCAACTGGAATCCAAGGGTTTGGTTGCATTTGTCGCCAACGGGTCGATCCTTCCCCGTGAAAGCGGCGTGAGCGACAAGCCACTCCCCGCCGATAAGGTGATTCCGTTTCAGAGTCCGGAAAGCTTACAGGTGGCTTTTGAAGTTCCCCACCCGGTTGAGCAGCCACACGGCAAAAGCACCACGATCACCGGCATGGGGATCCCAAACGGGATCACCCTCATTGTCGGCGGCGGGTACCACGGCAAGTCGACCCTCCTTCGCGCCATTGAGCGCGGTGTTTATCCCCACATCCCCGGCGACGGGCGTGACTTCGTCGTCACCAATCCGGAAGCGGTGAAGATTCGTGCTGAGGACCGGCGGCGCATCGAGCGGGTCGATGTCTCCCCATTTATCAGCGGGCTCCCCAATGGCCAATCGACCCAGCCGTTCTCCACAGAAGAGGCCTCGGGAAGTACGAGTCAAGCGGCCGCCATCATGGAAAGCCTTGAAGCAGGTGTCGGTGTCCTCCTCATGGATGAGGATACGTCGGCCACCAATTTGATGGTTCGCGATGCCCGCATGCAGCGGCTTGTCGCCAGCTCTCACGAGCCCATCACCCCGCTCGTCGACCGCGTGCACGAGCTCTATCGCAGTCACGGTGTTTCGACAATCCTTGTCATGGGCGGATCTGGCGATTACTTCAGCGTTGCGGACACGGTGGTGATGATGCGCGATTACCACACTTACGATGTGACCGATGAGGCGAAGCAGATCGCCCAAGAGCTACCGACGACACGGGCCAGTGACGCGCCCGCTTCGTTCGAGGGGGTCACTCCGCGCAAACCGGTCGCGGACTCCATCGACCCGGAACGCCGCTCTGGAAAAACGAAGATTGATGCCCAAGGGATCGAAACGCTTCGCTTTGGCGAAGAGACAGTGGACCTTCGTTGCGTGGAACAGTTGCTGGATCGCAGTCAAACGCGCGCTGTCGGCTTTGCCCTGAATCTCGCCGGTCAACGGCTTATCAAAGACCGAGCCACCGTTTCCGAGCTCTTGAATTATCTCGATGATCTCCTGGAACAAGAGGGCTTGGACGCCTTGAGTCCTCACAATGAAGTTGGCAAGACGGACCGGCAACATCCCGGCAACTTTGCCCGTCCCCGACGTCATGAGATCGCCGCTGCGTTGAACCGCTTGCGGAGCCTTGCGGTACATCGGCTTTAATAAGGACCTCGGTTTTAATGACTAGGATAGAAGCCTTGCGGAAACACTCCCGCCACTCTCCAGGTTAGGCTTCCCATAGAGAGGCGACGCGCCGACTCAATGGGAGGCTTACCACCTCCCCAAAGAGTCAGCAAGATCGATTTTGCAAAGCATCGCATCGACTTGTGGTCGATTTGTGGTTGCGGGTTTGGGCCATGGAAGGCAAAGGCCCCGGAAATCCAACCTAGACTGTGACCGAGGCATCGAGGCCGGTTTTGACCCACGTTCCTTTCTTCCCGCTTTCCAGCACGGCCTCGCAGACCTTTTGAGTCTGCTGGGCATCGGCGAAGGTGGGCCGGATCGCTTTCCCCTTGCCGAGTGCATCCAGGAAGTCGGCAACCTGGTGGATAAAGGTATGCTCATACCCGATTTGGAGCCCAGGGACCCACCAATGTCCCATATATGGATGATCTCCGTCGGTGACGTGAATCTTGTGCCAGCCACGCACTTTCGAGTCATCCTTGTGATCAAAGAAATCGAGCCGCTCCATTTCCTCGAGATTCCAGTGAATGGAGCCATCCTCGCCATTCATTTCCAGCGTGTACATCGCTTTGTGCCCGCGCGCATAGCGGGTAGCCTCAAAGACCGCCAATGAGCCGTTGGTAAAGCGGGCCATGAAGGTGGTCGCGTCGTCAATCTTGACCGGCTCCTTTTTGCCCGTTTCCTGATGGACCCGTTCCTTCACGAATGTCTCGGTCATTGCGGAGACAGATTCAATCGGTCCATTAAGCCACATCGCGGTATCGACATTATGGGCAAGGAGGTCCCCTGTGACCCCGGAGCCGGCAACGCTTGCGTCGAGTCGCCATAAGCCGGCTCCTCCCTGGGGGAGATCTTCCGAAATCGTGAAGTCTTGAAGGAAGTTACTGCGGTAGTGAAAGATCTTGCCAAGTCTTCCTTCGTCTACGATTTCCTTCGCCAATGCGACGGCGGGGACGCGACGATAGTTGTACCAAACGGTGTTTGGCACACCGGCTGACTCGACCGCCTTGACCATTTCCTCGCCTTCGCTAGTATTCATTGCCAACGGCTTTTCGCAGAGGATTATCTTCCCGGCCTTGGCAGCCGCGATGGCGATGTCATGATGCATGTTGTTCGGGGTGCAAATATCGACCGCGTCGATGTCGTCACGCTCGACGAGCTTCCGCCAATCGGTCTCAATCGACTCATAGCCCCACGCATCGGCAAAGGCCTCGATCTTCTCCTTCTTCCGGGCACAGGCCGCCTTAAGCACCGGCTGATAAGGAAGATCCTGGAAGAAGCGATTCACCTTGACATAGGCGTTTGAATGGGTCCTCGCCATGAACCCATACCCAATCATCCCGATTTTCAATGGTTTCTTGTTGCTCATAACTTATGCTTGCGTTTTTTCGTCGAAGGTTATGGGCTGTAGCCGACTTTTGAGACTTACTGCTGCCAGCCGTGAGCTTCACGCACGGAGAGCATCGCACCGAGGATCTGATTCCACGTCTCTTGTTGATGCATGACCGTGTTGGGGAACATGCAACCGTCCCAGCAAATGTGCCGGATCCGTTTGAGCTGCTGACCGTTTTCATCTTTGAGCCAATAGCCGGCGTGACGCGGGATATCGAGCTTGCCATTGCTGTCATTCGGCAAGCAATGCCGGCCCGTCTTGTCGTGAGTCCCGGAGCCGAACACAGTGGCGTCATTTTGAGCGACATGGAAATCGATGGTCCATGGCCGGAGTGCGTCCGTAAGGGTCTTGAGCGCCTTGTCCAACTGGTCGCGATCACTCCAGTCAAAATTCTCGGGCAGGATCGCGTCTTCCGGCGCGTTGTAGCCCATCACATAAAGGAGGGTGTGCGCCATATCGGCTTGAAACCCGACCGTATCCGGGCGATCCGTCATCTCGAGAAGCTGTACCATTCGACGCCAACTGTGCATTCCGCCCCAGCAGATTTCCCCTTCAGCGGCCAATTTCTCGCCGCTATCTTTGGCAATGTCGCCGGCCTGACGGAAGGTTTCAGCGATCCGTTTCTGATTGCCTTCGGGATCCTTGGCCCAGGTCGCGAC
>JAHEOI010000330.1 GCA_018610125.1 Verrucomicrobiota bacterium | reverse complement strand
GGGACGAGCCTGCCACACTGCTTTTGGGCCGCAACCGCCACGAGCCTGCCGCAGCCGATTGCGGCCATCCCGGCCGTACTGGTTTCCTGGGTCTTTCAGCCGATCATGCCGGTCCTGATGGGGTTTGCCGCCGGTGCCATGATTTTCCTGATTGTCCTGGAGCTGATCCCGGAAGCCCTGGAAGATGAGACCCCTCGTAAGATCGCTTGGGCTCTCATGCTCGGCTTTTGCGGAATGCTTCTGGTCCAGGTGGCGTTGTAGCGATGACTCCCTTGGGTATCGGAACCGAGCGGTCACTCATGCATCCTTGGGCGGTAAGATCCGGTCCTGAATCTGTTGGAGCGCCCCGATCGTATTGTTGATATGGTCGGCTAACGGCAATTCCAAGATCTCGGCACCCCGGTGGATATCGTCCCGGTTAACGCCCGCGGCAAACGATTTCTGTTTCAGCTTTTTCTGGACGCTTTTGGCGGTCAGTCCATCAAGTCTTTCCGGACGCACATAGGCACACGCCGTAATGAACCCGGAGAGCTCATCAACTGCGAAAAGGGCTTTTCGGATGGGACGGTCCAACGGATAGGCATCTTGGTTCCATTCCGCATGGGAGAGAATAGCACCGACGATCTCTTCATCGAGTCCCCGCTCCCGCAGGATTTTGGCGCCTTCACGGGTATGCTCGGGGGGCTCGGGCCAAATTTCATAATCGAAGTCGTGGAGTAGCCCGGCCAGTCCCCACGCATGCTCATCGGCATTAAAGCGCCTCGCATAGAACTGGATGGCCGCCTCGACAGCCAAGGCGTGCTTGATGAGCGAATCGCTCTTCGTGTATTCGTTCAAGAGGTTCCAAGCTTCGTCTCGAGTCATATCGGAAGATAGGATGAAACAGGGAATAAGGGTCTGGAAAGAAATAAGTGGGTCACGTTGCCTGGGACCGTTCGAAGCATGACGGCCTCCACCTCCACGCCTTTCGGTTGCATTGCAACGGGTTGGAATTGAGTAGGGGCGTTTCACGTATGCAGGGGAGACCGACAATCAAAGTGGGCTGCTGTGGCTTTGCCGGGGGCCAAAAGCATTATTTCGACACGTTTAGTCTCATCGAGGTTCAGAAGACGTTCTACCAATTGCCACAGCTTAAGACGGCGGAAAGATGGAAGGAGATGGCACCCGAGGGCTTCGAGTTCCTGATAAAGGCGTGGCAATTGATCACCCATGAGCCGACAAGTCCTACCTATCGACGCCTCTCAGAGAAGATTCCCCCGGATCGAGCCGGCGATTACGGTCGTTTTCAGTCAACGCAAGCGGTCTTTGACGCTTGGAGACGCACGGCGGAGTGGGCGCTGGTGATCGGAGCCACCCATGTGGTTTTCCAGTGTCCCGCCCGATTTCGACCGACCCCGGACAATTTGAGGAATCTTCGGGAATTCTTCCAACGGATTGATCGGCATCGCTTGACTTTGGTCTGGGAGCCGCGTGGGGCATGGCCGGACGAGACCATCCGAGCGCTTTGTGAGGAGCTAAGCTTGATCCATGGGGTCGATCCCTTCCGAAGCAGTCCGGTCTACGGGGAGCATCAATATTTTCGCCTTCACGGTCCTCAAGGATATGCTTCACAGCATACGGACGATCATCTTCGGAAGCTACGAAATTGGTGCCAAGGGAAAGTGAGCTACGTCCTCTTCAACAATCAGACGATGAAAGAGGATGCGCTGCGGTTCAAAACTCAAGCGGGGGAAGCCCCCGATTCCGTGTCCAACAAAAGTTAACAATATCACAAAGAGCGGACCGCAGCGGAGTGCGGTCCCTACCGCCACAGCGGTGGTAGGGTTGGCAGTCCCCTGCCGACCGTTTTTTTGTAGTATTCTTGTCAGCCTGACAGGGACGTCGTCCCCGACGTCCAGGAGCGGACCGCAGCGGAGTGCGGTCCCTACCGCCAGAGCGGTGGTAAGGTCGACGGCATCCCTATCAAGGAGGAAAAAGGTCTTGCCTGCCTCCCTTCGACATTGACATTGCAGGAGCGATAATATAGCATGAAAGCCGACCATGAGCGGAAGGTTAAATCGGGCAGTGTATTGTGTGTCGCAAGTTCGGCTGGTTGGTATCCTGCTCTGCAGTTTGCTGCTTTGCAGTCTATCGGCGCGGGGGGAGAGTGGTATTGGGAATCCGGAAAAGGGGGCAGGAATTTACAAGAATCTCTGCGCGGAGTGCCATGGGAAGAATGGCGGCGGGGTGCCGGACGAGCATGAGGAGCCATTAGTCGGAGACAAGTCTGTCGAGAGCCTCGCGGAAATCATCCATCGGAGCATGCCGGAAGATGCCTCGGAGAAGTGTGAGGGCCAGGATGCGAAGGATGTTGCACGCTACGTTTATGATAGCTTTTATTCGAAAAAAGCGAGGGCCCGCAATAATCCGGCCGAGATCGAGCTTTCGCGCTTGACCGTTCGGCAGTACCGAAATGCGGTTGCGGACCTCGTGGGGAGCTTCGTTGACGGATCGAAGAAGCGGCTCGGTAGCAAACGAGGATTGAAAGGCTCGTATCATAGCACGCGCCGGCTCTCCAAGAAGTCCTTCTCGTTTGAACGGGTCGATCCGAATATCCGGTTCGAGTTTGGGCAGGAGACCCCGGATCCGGAAGACAAGAAAGCCGAAGATTTTGCGATCCGGTGGCGCGGGTCTGTCATGGTCGAAGAAACCGGCAAGTATGAATTCATCGTGAAAAGCGAGAATGGATTTAAGCTTTGGGTGAATTCTTCAGATGAGCCATTAATCGACGGTTGGGTCGTTTCCGGGGGCGAATCTCGGACCCGTCGGGAGACCATTCGCCTGCTTGGCGGGCGGGCGTACCCGATCCGAGTGGATTACTTCAAGTACAAGGATGAGTCGGCCTCGATCGATCTTCGCTGGAAGCCTCCTCACAAGGTTGAAGCGACCATTCCTCAACGTCAGCTTATCCCGCGATCGGTTCCATCCACCCTCGTCGTCGATCGCTCATTTCCGCCCGATGACAGCAGCGTTGGTTATCCCCGCGGGACCTCGGTTTCCAAGGCATGGATTCGAGCCACCACATTCGCCGCCGTTGAAGTCGCCAGTGCGGTCGCCAAACGCCTGAACGAATTCGCGGACACCAAGGACTCCGACCCGAAAAGGCGGCAAAAAATCAAAGCTTTTTGCCGTCGATTCGTTGAGAAGGCTTTCAGGCGCCCATTAAGCGAAACGGAAGAGCGAGCCATTATCGACTCGCAATTTAAAGAGTCTGAGGAGACCGAGACAGCGGTCAAGCGAGTCGTCCTGATGACATTGAAATCGCCTCGATTTCTCTATCTTGATCGTGAGCCATTCCAAACCGACAGCTACGATGTCGCCTCCAGGTTGTCGTTTGGGATTTGGGATTCTTTACCGGACAAGGCTTTGTGGCGCGCGGCGGAGCAGGGACAATTGAGCTCCCCGGGTACGGTGGCCCTACACGCTCGGCGCATGTTGCGCGATCGGCGTGCCAAGTCGAAGTTGAAGGCGTTCTTTCATCATTGGCTAAAGCTCAATCAGGCACATTCGCTAGCCAAAGACGACGAGCTTTTCCCAAAGTTCGATAAGGAACTGATCTCGGACCTACGCACGTCGCTCGATCTTTTTATCGATGATATCCTTTCGGGTCGAAAATCCAATTTCCGCCAATTGCTTCTGGCAGACGAGATGTATTTGAATTCGCGGATCGCCGAGTTCCTTGGTAAAGACGAGGGGGCGCCGAAAGAGGGGTTCGAGAAGCGGTCGTTCGATCCAAAGGAGCGAGCGGGCGTGCTCACCCATCCCTATCTCCTTGCGGCATTTTCGTACCGGGACAATACCTCACCGATTCATCGAGGTGTCTTTGTGACCCGCCAACTTCTGGGACGCACCTTGAACCCTCCACCGGAAGCGGTCGAGTTCAAGGATTCCGAATTTGATCCGGATCTCACCATGCGGGAGAAGGTCGCTGAGCTGACCAAGGCGGATTCGTGTCAAAACTGCCATTCGGTCATTAATCCGCTCGGTTTCAGCTTGGAGCACTACGATGCAGTGGGGCGGTTTCGAAATGAGGACGAGCGAAAGCGCCTGAATGCTGTGAGCAAATACGAGGGCCCGGATGGCAATATTGAAACGCTGACGGGGGCGAGGGACCTGGCCGAGTACATTGCGAACGACGAGCAGGCGCAGCGCGGCTTTATCATTCAGTTATTCAATTGGATTGTGAAGCAGCCGGTTCAAGCCTTTGGCGCCGGGATGCTCGATGAGCTCCATGCCGGCTTTAAGAAGAACGATTACGATATCCGGAGGCTGATCGTGGAAATCGCCAAGGTTTCTGCTTTGCGGGAGCTTAAGCCGGGGACTTCCTCCGAATCGAGCCAACTGGCTGAAGCGACGAAATAGCATAGGGTGGCGGATCCGAAAAGGCAAGCGGATCGAGTGAATTAACAAAACCATTGAGTAAGAACGAGCTAATATGAACCCGATAACACGCAGAGATTTTCTCCGAAATCTTGGGATCTCCGCAGCGGCAATCCCGTTCGTGGGGGGGCTTCCCGGAATGGCGCAAGCCGCGTCCCAAACGACAAAACAGCGCGTCATTTTTATGTTCAGTCCCAACGGCGTTGTCCCATGGAACTTCTGGCCGGAACAAGAGGGAGCTGACTTCAGGCTAAAGGAGATCCTGGCGCCGATGGAGGCCTACAAAGATCGGATGCTCGTACTCAACGGAGTGAACAATCAGGTCCGTGGCGATGGCGACAATCACATGCGGGGAATGAGCTGCCTTTTGACCGGCGATGAGCTCTTACCGGGAAACATTCAAGGCGGCTCGGACACGCCTGCCGGCTGGGCCAGCAGCATCTCGATCGATCAGGAGCTCAAGAAATACTTCCAGAGCAATCCCGAAACTCGCACGCGGTTCGGCTCGCTCGAGTTCGGAGCCGGCGTCCCCGATCGGGCGGACCCATGGACGCGAATGTCGTATGCGGGGCCGAACCAGCCGATCGCTCCGGTGGATGATCCTTACAGTATGTTTAAGAAGCTTTACGGCAAGGTCAGCGCACGGAAGGATATCATGTCGGTGCTAGATGATGTTGGGACCGATTTAAAGAAGGTCCGTTCCCAAGTCAGTTCGGAAGACCGGGAGCTTTTGGAAAAGCACGCAACGTTCGTCCGAGAGATGGAAAAAGAGCTCGAAGCCTCCGGGAAACAAGATTTGTCCGTGGCACCCCCCAAGCTGAAGCCCGGAGTCGAGGATGAGAATGATAACTTACCCAAGCTCTGCCGAATGCAGATGGACCTTCTGGTGAATAGTTTTGCCAACGACATGGCAAGAGTGGCGACTCTGCAGTTTTCGAAGTCGGTGGGGCAAGCCCGGATGCGGTGGCTTGGTATCGACGAAGGCCACCATTCCCTGTCGCACGATAAGGACTCGAACGAATCGTCTCAGGAGAAGTTAACAAAGATCAATAAATGGTTTTGCCAGCAGCTTCGCTATCTTGTTCAAAAGCTGGACGAGACTCCCGAACCGGGAAGCAAGGGGAGTATGCTCGATCACACGACCGTCGTATGGACAAACGAGCTGGGTAAGGGGAACTCCCACACATTAAACGATATCCCGTTTGTGCTCGCGGGCAATGGCCTCGGATTCCGCATGGGACGCTCGCTGAAACTTGATAATGAGCCTCACAATCGTCTCTTGATGTCGTTTGCCCATGCGGTCGGTCACAAGATCGATCACTTTGGCAAGGAGGACCTTTGTGAGAAGGGGGCCTTGGATCTGACTTAGGGTCTGGAAAAGTGGGCAGGGGAGAGGATGACAAAAGCCGGCACCATCTTCCTCTGGCTTTTATTCATTTGGTCAATTCTGCCGGCCGCGGCCCTGAAGATCACGTTCGATTGGGACGAAGCGATATCCGGCGGTCATTACAGTGTGCGAGGCATTGACAAAGCCGACAAGCTTAGCCGTGATCTAACTGTCGATGTTACCCATGGCAGCTACCGTGTTATTGGACCTGGGATCAATACCGGTTTTCTGGTCGATGTCGGGAATCGAGGATGGGCTCCGGCCGCCGAGGGAATGACGTGGGACACGCCTGACGGACGCGGCTCGGCAGTGGCTCGCTTCAGCACGGATCACCTGATACTTCGATTCGAGACGGTCGATTTGACGATTGAACGCCGAGGATTCGATGGAACCGTTCAAATTGCGGGCGTCACGGCGCCGTTGCAGCGCGACCAAGGGCCGACACACAACGTCCGGTTGGTTGCCGGCGAACATCGACTTCGCTACGAAGGTCAGGAGACCACATTGATGGTCTACTCGGATGGCCGAGCACGATTACCACTGCAGCCGGATGGAGTGAGCACAGAGCCCGGAAGCAAGGTTATAATCGATCGGGAGACCGGTGGAAGCCAAAGCCGAATCGAGAACGGGGTGATCGGAGAGTCGATCGCTGCGGCCCGCGAGACGGTTCTTCGTCGAACGAGCAAGGCAGTGTGGCACCGCGATTTTCGTTTCGAGGATGTGATGCATCTACACAGCTTTCCCGAGGAGCGGGTGCATTTTCGTGTGGCGCTTCCGGTTGATACGGTAAAGCCGGAGGACCTGAAGCTAATCGCACTGCATGCGCCGGAGGCGCGGTCGGTACCGTTTCAGCTTACCGATTCAGCGCTGTCCGGGGACTACGTCAACGAGGCGACCGTACACTTTCGGAGCGACCTACCGCGTGGGGAAGAGCGTCACTTTCGACTTGTTGCGGCGAGCGATCTCACCTTGCCCTCTTCTGGAAGCGACCGGTTAGGCGTGGAGCCGGTGACGGAATATCAATCGATCATTGAAACGGACCAGCTCACCTTGCGGGTTCCACGAGCGGGGAGACGCTTCCAAAACGGGAAAAGCCTCGCCGAGGTTTTGCCGCCGATCGTTGCTTTGGCTCGCAGGGGGAGCCATCCGATCGCGCGTGGGGATTTCATCGCTCCAGAGGCGCTAAAGGTGCGTCGAATTGACACGCAAGTGATTGAGTCGGGCCCGATTTTTATCAAGTATCAGGTACGTTACGAACTTGAGCAGGGTAAACGCTACACGGTTACCTTGACAGTCGAGAAGGGTGAGCGTCACATCAAGGTTGGGGAGTCTATCGACGGCTTTAGCGCCGAAGACGCGACCTATTTTCGACTTAACATGCCTTCGATCCGCCATCGCCAGGTGCTCTCCAATGGGAGCTACGCACGCTATTCCGGCGGTTACAGTGACTACGTGACCGAGGATGGACGGCTCCCGTTCGAGCTGGGGCTGAACACACCGAACAGCTATGGCGTGATGCGTGCCGCCGCGTTCTGGGAAGACCCACCCGGCAATGGATTGCTCTACGCTTTGAATAGGACACGGCACTGGGAGACCGAGCGTTGGCTGGTATGGCATGATACTCGGACGCCCGGAAATCTTCGCTTTTATCAGCGGGACGGGGCGCGATACATGCAGACGCAAGTGCAGGGCCGGGCCCGCTACTGGGCGGTCGGCGTCATACCGACTGAAGAGCTGATCAATGGGCCCAACGTGCCGATTAAAGAAACCCGCGGGGCCGGTCCCGAGCAACGGCTTTTCCAGAAGCTTGGCGATTTCAGTCTCAACGACTATGTCCATCGCCCGGTCGATTGGAACGAGGATTTGACAGCCCGTCCCGGTCCGGAGGGGAAATCGGTGAGCTTTGAGCAATGGATTGGCAATAACGGACTGCAGGACAAATTCATCCGCCACATGGTTAATTGGTATTGGGACTATTCCGCGTCCGTTG
>JAHEOI010000329.1 GCA_018610125.1 Verrucomicrobiota bacterium | reverse complement strand
TCCCACTCCGGCCTCACGCACTTGGCCCGCAATCGTACCGGTTTCGCTGCCAGGGCCGTCGGCTTGGCCCATGAGCGACGCCGCCGACAACCATAAGAAACCGGCGATCGCCGCAATCGTGCCGTAACGAGGGCCGGAAAGAGCAAGGCGACGTCTGGATGAGGGTGAATTGGAGCAATTGCGGCTCTCGCCCGCCCCGTGGAGCTGGGGCAAACCCGTTAACTGAAGGCCGGCTTTCGTTGCCCCCCCTGCTTCCCTGCCATCGCCGCAGAAGTCATCCCTGAAACCGCCCCTTTTGACCGTAAGCAAGTCCATCATTATCAATCCTCGGCGAGGCGCCTACGACGACCCGGCGCTCTGGGCGACCTTCCTTACCGACTCGAGGTAGTCCTTGACGTTCTGGCGCGGTCGGACTTCCTGGGCCTTTTCCAGCAACCGCACGGCCTCGCTATAGTTATGGTTTTGGACGAGCAATTGGGCATGCTTCACGTAGGCATCGGCTTTGTAATCCGAAAGCTTCGCGGCACTCTCATACTTGAGCTTGGCCTTCTCGGGTTGCCCTTGCTGGCTATAATATTCACCGGCCAACAACAGCGCTTCCCCGTCCATCGGGTTCTTATCCAACACCTTCTCGAGCATCTTAATCGCCTCGTTCTCGGTGCCGGTCGCCATGACGACCTTGGCCCTTTGTTTTAGCAGCGCAAGCTCCTGTTCTTCGGTTAACGCCTCGCCGTGCACTGACCGAATCTTCTTGAAAAGCTGCTTTGCGGCGTCCCATGCCCCGCGGCTCGTCAACGCCTCCGCTGCCTTGAACGCGCGATCGATGTCGTCCATCCCCCCGGCTTCAACAGCGGTCAGGTAAACCGGGACCGCCAGATCAGACCAACCTTGTGTCATGTAGATGTCGGCCAGGAGCATCAAATCGTCAGGCTCCGCCTTCCCCAGCTTTCTCAACATCTCGTAGTTGACCGTCGCCTCGTTGAGCTTGTTCATCTGCAGGTAAACATTTGCCTGTAGCCGCCACAGGCGTCGCCTGTCGGGATTTTGCATGACCAGCTCATTCAGAAGGGAAGCGGCGACCTTGTAATGCTCTTGGGCGATGTGACTCTTGATGAGGCCCAGTTTCCAATCGGAGGTCTCCGGAGAAAACAGCATCGCGTTCTTGTAAGCAACTTCCGCCGAGGTGTATCGCTCCTGATTCAGATACGCGAAGCCAAGCAGACCGTAAGTGTCGCCGTCACCCCCGCCCAGGGTGATCGTTCGGGTCAGTGGCTCAACCGCCTCGCTGTAATTCCCTTGACGGACCTGCGCGACACCCAAGTTGCGCTGAGCCCTCCGAAAATCGGGAAACTTCTCCACAGCAACCTCGTAGTGCTTGATCGCGGTCTTGGTTTCTCCCTCCTGGAAATAGAGGGTCCCCAGGGTGAAATCAAGGACCGCGCTCGAGCTCGGACCGACCCGCTTCTCAAGGCGTTGGATTGCCTTCTTCGGATCGGTCGGGATTATCTCGCTGAGCTTACGATAGAATCCTTCCTCATCTTCATTCTTAAATTCCGGCTCGATGTCCGAGTTGAACCCATAGGTCCCCATAAACCGTTTCCGGAAATCCGGATCGCGCCAGAAATCCTTCATGAAGTCGGTCGTGACATCGCTTCTTCGGCTCGCTGACCACCCACTTGTCGCAATAATGAGGATGAAGAGTAAACTATAAATGACTCTGAGTGCTCGTCGCTTCATATCTTGAGCTTTAAACTGTCTTTCTTAAATAGCCGGCATTCCGCGAAGCGGATCATCAGTGAAGCGCGGCATCATCTCGCCGCAACATGGTTGTCTTCTCGTACGTTCGAAAGCCAATAGTCTGATTGTCGGCTTATGCCAACGCTTCACTAGCTGGAAACCCTAAAGCGGATCGGAACCCGCACATGCGTCGATACTGGCTCCCCGTTCTTCCGGCCCGGTTTGAATCGCCATTTTCGAATCGCCTCCAATGCGGGCTCCTTAAACTCCGGGCGTGTGGCCGATTCGACTCGTGGCCGGATGACCTCGCCTTCCTCGTTGACGATAAACGTGACCAGTACCCGCCCTTCCACTTTAGATTGCCGCAGCTCCCTCGGGTAACGTGGGCTGACCGAAGCAAGGAGAACCGGATGCTTGTCGAGCTCACTCATGTCAAATGCGGCAAGGTCTTCGGCCGCCTTCTTCGCATTTTCGATGGAGGCCATGCCATCCTGCAAGACCCCGCCAGTTCCGACATCCACATTCAGATTCATGTCTTGAAGCGCCGGCTTCTTGGCTTGCTGCTCAAGCTCGGGCTCCGGTTCTTGCTCGTCCTTTTCCGGAGGTGGGGGCTCCTTTTCCTTGGGGGGTGGGGGCGGCGGCTCCATCACCGAATCGACCTCGTTCAGTGTCAAATCCGGCTTCCTGGGCTTCGACATCATTTGCGTCAACGGCAGCACGAGGAAAACGACAAGCGAGAGGCCGATTGCCCCAAGAATCACCAAGCGCTGGTTGGTATCAATTTCTGGTGACCGATACATTTTCCCAGCCATGACTACGTCTGCGGGCGTTCCGAGGCAAGGCTCACCTTCTTGGCGCCGGCAAGCTTCGCTTGGTCGAGGACTCGCACAACTCGCCCCGCTCTCGCGCCTTCGTCGACTTTCAAAATCACGGGGACGTCCCGTTCCTGGAGGAGTCGCTCAACAAGCGGCCTGACACCATCCACCCCGATCTGCCTCCCACCATAGACAACATTGCCATTGGCGGTCACCGCAATCAGGATGCTCTTCTTCTCGAGCTGTTGCGCCGATGCGGCCTTCGGCTTGTGCACCTCCACGCCTGTTTCTTCAACAAACACAGTGGTCACGATGAAGAAGATCAGAAGAATGAACACCATGTCGATCAGCGGAGAGATATTAATGTCAGGCGACTCCTCCCCTTCCGTTAAAGCTCGGCGGTTTTTCATGCGATCGCAGGCTCCAGCTCAACTTCGGCTTCCGAGGAATTTTGCCCTTTGTTCGGTTGCGGCTTACTGGACGCCGACACTGAATCGTCCAGTCGCTCGAGCAATAAGCGGCTTTCCAAACTGACCAAAAACGCCTCGTATTGATGCCGCTTTGCCCGAATGAGATACGAGAACAAGTATCCCGGAATCGCCACCAAGAGCCCCATCTCCGTCGTGATCAAGGCCTTGGAAATCCCGGCGGAAATGAGGTCCACTGTCTCGGCACCGCCGCCCCCGGCGATACCTGAAAACGTGGCCAGCATGCCCAAAACCGTTCCCAAGAGCCCAAGTAAGGGGGCCGCCGCAACCATGATGTTCATGAAGCTTAGCCGGCGATCCAGCTCGGGGAGCTGCGCTGACAACACTTCATTGAACCGACTTCGGACCTCCTCTTCCGAATCGGCCCTCTCCTGCGCATATCGGATGATATCCCGCACTTCCGCGGGCGCCTGTCCGGGATGAGCGACCCAGTTTATTGTCTCCCTCCCCCGCCGGCCCTTTATCGGCCGCTTCGCAAAGAAGACCAAAAGCCGAGATGCCAAGCCGTAAATCCAAAGGCTCAACGCCGCCAGCGCGATCATGATCCAACCTCCTGCTGACCAAACCTTGAGGACATCCTGCAAATAGTCCTGGATCATAACGTTTTCTTTCCCATCGGTGCGTTCCTCGTTTCCGTCCTCATTGCTTCCCTGCCTTCTCCGCAGGCAGCCCATTAATAAAGCCGACCGCGTTGCGCTCCATGCTCCCGATCACCCCTTTGACCTTCCGGTTCAATACGGCATGGATTAGCAGCGAGGGGACCGCCACCATCAGGCCGAATTCCGTCGTCACAAGCGCCTCGGAAATGCCCGAGGAAAGCGCTTGGGGATCTCCAGTGCCGAAGGCCGATATGAGCTTGAAGGTGTTGATCATCCCGGTCACGGTGCCCAAAAGCCCGAGCAGTGGTGCCGTGGCCGCGGTCAGTGCCACCATTGGCAGCAGGCGCTCCAATTGGGGGCGTGTGTTGATCATCTTCTCGTAAAGCACCTCTTCGATGTGCTCCTTCTTTTCTTTGGCATGCTTCACGCCCTCGACCAACATCTCGCCGGACGGACCCGGTATTGCCTGCGCCTGCTTCTTCGCCTCGTCCTCCTTACCGGAGCCGATATGGGCAAGGATGGCTTCGACCTCGCGCGAGGTGGCAGCCCGCACTTTCGCGAGCTGTGCCCACTTGAAGACGCTGATGACCAACGTCGCACCCGCCAATAACAGGATCGGGATCATTACAGGTCCCCCTTTCATCATGTGCTCGACCCAACCTTCCTGGGTCGCCGCAATCTTCTGGGCATCCCCCATAGTCGGGTCGACCGGGATTTCTCCCTCTTTTTGACTCACGGTCCTCTGCACCTTTGCTTTGAATTCGGAAGGCATGTTGATCACGCTCGGCTCAGCAGCACCCAACTGAAGCTCGACGATACCCGACGTCGAGTCATCCGCAGCCGCGAATAAAGCGATCGGCCCCACAAGCGCGAACTCCCCTTCCTTCAATATGCCCTCCTGCGAGAGGGCGCTCCCGGAAAAGAGATGGCCGCCCAGGACCTCATCCAGTCGGTTCACCGAGGCCTCAACGACATCACCTTGTCGCGAGAGGGCTTCCTTGGGCGATAAATCCGCATTCCCTTGCGCCGCCTTGGCCTCCTCGATGGTTTTCTCGTAGCGTCCGCTCTCACTGATATGGACCCGAGTCTCGAATTGCTTCACATGCTCATCGAATAGCCCGGCCAGGAATTCATGCTCCTTTTCGAGGCGATCGACCTCGGATTTCAGCGCGTTCAGCTCAACCAACTGGTTGTCGCGAGCCCGTTGCGCCTTCCGGAGCGCTTGCCGCTTCTCTTCAATTTCGGCCTCCAGCTTGCTTCGCTTCCTGGCCAGAGGAATTTTCTCATCCGCGATTTCCTCTCGCACCCGGCTTAGCTCGGCCAAGGCCGCCTTCAAGTCCTTCTTGGTCTCTGAAGCCACCGCTTCCAGGTCGGCTTCGGCATCGTCCCCGCTTGCCGCGGTCTGAGCCACGCCCGAGGTAGCCCAAACCCCAAGCACCAAGCCCAACAAACAAATTCGTCGCATCAATCTCATATTCAGGTGTCGGATTGCCGTGCGCTATTTCAGGCTGACCGGCAAGCCGATATAGTCCGCTTGAGCATTCCCTTCATAAATCGCGATTGCCTTCGAGATCTTCGGAGCCAATTGACTCTCCTCGACCCATTGCCACTCGCCCTGCGCGGGTCGCCCGACACCGGCGAAGTCGCCCTTCTCATCGACGAAGTAAGCCTGCCCCACCCCCAGATAGAGCGTCTTTACTTGCACTTGGGCTCCGCTTGGATTCTTTCTCACCTCCTTGGAGACGGTCACCCCCTCGTTGAACTTCTCGATCTCATTAATGACCCCGATGACATTCTGGAGCCGTTGCGAAACCGACATCTGAGACTCTTCAGCATTCTGAGGAAATCGCTTGATCGCCGGTTGGATCCGGTCGACCAGAACGCCCGGCAACCTCTCGGTCATCGCCTTGATGCGTGACTCGGTCTTTGAGGCGAGCGCCGCCATCTCCTCCGAGCCCGCTTCCAGGGAACCCTGCTTTTGCGTCAGCTTGTCAAATTCGTTGGAAGCTTGGGACTTCTTGCTTTCGGCTTCCTCAATCTGCTGATTCAAACGCTTCAGCTCATTTTCATACATCGCGATCGTTTGCTTGAGCGTCTCGCGCTCTTGTCGCCACTCGCTCTTGGCCTTGGCAATCTGTTGGCGCGTCTCAACCCATTTCTCCATTTTTGAGCGCGCTTCCTGGAGAGGCGACTTGAGAACAGCCCCCTCAGCGGCGAGCATCGAGAATGCTATCCCACCGATGCCTACTGTCAGCCATTCGACACATCGTTTCATATCAAGGCAAATGTCGTGGCGCGGTATGACGAAAGAGTTGCGATAAGGTTACGATTTTGTAACAATGGGAGATGACAGTCGCCTCGGTGCTGTTGCTCAAAAGCGCGAGTGGCAGAAGGCACGCCTTGACCCTCTACGCGGCTGAGCGTGCGGTTAGATTCGTCTGGTCTTTCAGGGGGGCTATGCGTTAATGTCCGTGCTCATGGACCGGATGGGACGGTCTTCACGAATGTGCCATGGGAGGAACGCGGGGGCCATGTTATCGCCTTTCGCGACGGTAAATGGGTCCTGGATGTTCGGACGGGTAACAGCGGCGGCGGGCGGACCATTACGGCCAATGAGGATTACCACTACTTGGCGGGCGACAAGTATCGTCACGCCGAAGAGGGGATAGATCGCCGGGAGCTCGACGATCCGGCCAACCGTGAGAGGAACGTTCACGTGTCCTGCGGCGTCGTGCATGGCATAGCGGCAACGGCGAAGCGGGTCTTTGCTAGCGTGCCCGAGGAGGAGGACGTGGTCAAGGTTTTTGATGTAGGCCTGAAGCCCGTGGGTGAGTGGCGACTGGAGAACGGGGGTGAGATGTGCCTTGATCGCAATGGTCACCTTTGGATCATTCAGGCCGGGAAGTCCCGGGTGGTGCGTTATTCGAAAGCGGGGCGAAAATTACCTCAACAGATTAAGTTGGAGAGGGATGCCGTTCCGACCGACTTGGCAACCGACAACAAGGGGCGGCTGATGGTCGCGGATGCGGGTCCCTCCCAGGGGTCCCTCCCAGCAAATCCACTTTTTCTGCAATATCGATTCGAAGCCTCGGCTCGACGGACACTTCGGAGTCGAAGGCGGTGTGTTTAGTCAGCGATCGGGCCGAATCGGCTCTCCAGGTGTCTGTTCGATCCTCGCGGTGTCGGCATGGATGCCGAGGGGAACCTGTACATCGCCAACCAGCCGGGCAGTAACGGCTCCACGATGATCCAAAGTTACACGCCCGATGGTACGCTCCGGTGGGAGCGGGAATGCCATGTCGGGATCGAAGCTCCAGCGCTCCATCCGGAAAACGACAACCTGGTCTATTCCTCAGATGCGAAAATGCGGATGGATTGGTCCGCTTCCGAAGGTCAGGGCTGGGAAGCGACCGCTGTCACCGTGAATCCCCATCGCTTCCCCAATGATCCCCGGATCTCCGGCGACCATGGCGCTTCGGGCGGAACCTACTTGTGCACGTTGGGAAATGGGCAACTATACCAATACCAGACCGACATGAACAGCGGCACGATCTTTATTTTCCGTTTCACCGATTCGCCCGATCAAATCTCCCCTGAGAGAAACAATCTAATGCTCTTAAACGGCTTCACCAAGGAACATCCCGATGTCAACCATCACTGGAAGCGGTCCGGGAAGGTTATCCATCGGTATGATCACTGGCAGCCTGGTCTCTGGGATCTCCGTTGGTCTCTGGTCGTGCCCTCGGAAGATACCAGCGGGGGGAACTTTGGCGATGGAAATGTGCAGGCCATGGACGTGGCGGGGGACTACCTTTTCCTGGCCCGCAACGGCTCCTCTAAGACCCTTCAGGTTGAGCGTGGTCACGTGGATGTGCGCCGCTTGGATTCCGGGCAATACGTGGGATAGATGGGCCCGCCCGACAAATGGGGACCGGTCGGTATTGTCGATATCACTGTTGGGATGAAGGCCTACCAGCTTGAAAACGGCGATTGTGTCGTTCTGCTTGAAGACGATGGCATGAGCAAGACAGTAGTCTATCGCTGGCACCCGTCCGACAAGTAAGGGGGAGCTTAAGCCTGAAGAATGACGCTTGTAAACCGATACCGCGCGCCCCTTTAAAGCAGCCTGCCGGTCCACGGTTGTAATGAACCGACTTAAGCTCGTTATTCTCCGTAATTTTGAAGGTGGTTAAGGCCCCTTGGTCGTCGATGACGAACAAAAACTGCCCATTCGGGGAAAACACTGCGTCAATGGGAAACCGAAGGGAGTTCCCCTTGCTGGCCCGGGGGGCTTCTCATCTTCAAACAGGCCTTGAATTGCGTCTTCGATTGTAGCGCGGAAACCTTGGCTATAACCGACCTCAACGGCACGCACTTTCCCACCTTTGCCTGAAGTTTCGCGAACGGGTCCATCATTTTATCAAACCGCTCGTCCAAGCCGCGGGCGGCGAGGAAGTCGCGTGCTGCTTGGACACGAGCCTCTGGAATGGTACCAACCGCATCGGAAGGGGGTTCGCTAACGTATTCCAGCAGAGGAGGCTGATAAGAGCCAACAAGCTCCCTGTTCGCGTGTAAAGAGAGTTCAACCTACTTAGCGTCACCATCATATGTGATCCTCTTTATCGCGAATCCAGTTCGATGCGTCCAGTTCACCGACTCGTCCGGCTTTTGAGCACCTTCCCCACCTTCCCTGTTGGAAGATGCCAAGCCAACGGCCGGAGTATCTCTTCGTACAAGGATACGACCGCCAAAGCCGGTATCTTTCAGACAATTTGCTTTTGACGCGATTGGGGTTTGTCTGAGCTATTGCCGTCCATGTCAAAAGTTTGTTATTGTTTTATTCCCTCATCCTCGCCTTCTCCCGTTAAGAAGAGGAGAAGGGACTGGCGGGTCACCGGACCAATCGTGTCGCATGAGCTTCCTCTC
>JAHEOI010000328.1 GCA_018610125.1 Verrucomicrobiota bacterium | reverse complement strand
GTCCAGCTCGGCAAAGCCAAGGCGCAGTTCTTAACAGCCAAGGCGAGAAAGGAGACCCAAGAAGCCGATTTTGAACGGGAACGGCGCCTTTATAAGAAGGAAATTTCCAGCGAGGCGGCGATGTTGGATGCCAAGGCTCGCTTTCGCGAAGCCAGGGCCGAGTATCAAGCGGCCCGGGAGGCTTTACGGTTGTACGGAATGGATAAGAAGGCCATCGATGCCGTTCAGGCCGGGACTGAAGAGCCTCTCTCTTATTTCCGCTTGACGAGCCCTGTTGAAGGCACAGTTCAGAAACGAGACCTCTCGCCCGGCCAAACGATCAGCGCGACCGAAACCCCGATCCATTTGGTCGACACAAAAAAGGTGTGGGTGTTTGCCGAAGCTTATGAAAGGGACATTCCGCACCTGACCACCGGGCATACGATGGAGCTACAAGTGCCAAGTTTGCCGGGTCAAACGTTTCAGGGCCAAATCAATTGGATCTCCCGAGAATTGGATAAAGGAACCCGTACTATTCGGGTGCGGGCCACAATCAAAAATCCAAAAAACCAATTACGAGCGGGAATGTTTGGGACGGCCCGTCTCCACACGGACGCTTCAACGAAAACCGCCATGGTGCCCGTGGATGCGGTCCAGCGCATGCACGGAAGAAAGGTCGTCTTTACGCCCGCCAAGGAAAATCGCTTTAAGCCGGTCCCGGTTAAAACGGGAGAGGAATCGGATGGCTGGATTGAAATCGAAGAGGGCGTTCACCCTGGAGAAAAAATCGTCTTCCGTGGTGCGTTTGAGCTTAAAGCAGCCCTGACGGCCGGAGAGCGAAGCAGTGCCCACCATCATTAGTTAGTGAAGCGCTGGATCAAGCAAACAAGGGCCGGTGTGCGTCAGTTAGATGAAACAGGATGTGATCGATTTCGGACGTTAATGCCGCGCTTCACTGGGCAGGTCCACCGAGCCGTTTATCGCAGTCAAAAAATTCAATTGGTACAGCCAGAAAAACGATTATGATTAATCGCATTGTCAATTCCGCTCTCGGAGCAAGATTGTTGGTTCTTGTCTTGCTTGGAGCCCTTATAGGAGCCGGTTACTGGTCTTACCGACGCGTGCCGATCGACTCCTTTCCCGATGTCACCCCACCGATGGTTCAGATCTTTACGGTCAGCCCGGGGCTCTCTCCGGAGGATGTTGAGACCTTAATCAGCTACCCTGTGGAGATCTCGATGTATGGGCTGCCGAATCTCAAGCGGGTCCAAAGCACCTCGATTTTCGGATTGTCACGGGTCAACGTCTATTTCGAGGAGGGGACCGATATTTACTTTGCCCGGCGTCTGGTGATGGAGCGCCTGCCCAAGGCCAAAAAGCAGATTCCGCCGGGATTGGGGCAACCCTCATTGGGCCCTTTGAAAACAGGGCTTGGTCGAATCCATATGTACACCCTTCAGAATACCGGATCGAAGGATTATTCGCTGATGGAGCTGCGGACCATGCAAGATTGGATTGTCAAACCGATGTTGCGCACAGTTTCAGGAGTCACGGGCGTTCTATCGATCGGGGGCCATGTGAAGCAATTTCAGGTTCAATTAGACCAGAATGCGCTCTTGGCACGCGATCTTACCATCCCTGAAGTGACGAAGGTGCTGAAGGCGAACAATCGGAATGTCGGTGCCTCCTTTATCAACCGCGGCGGGGAGGAGTTTGTCGTTCGAGGCTTTGGCTGGGTCCGTCCGAAAAATCAAGGGCTCGAGGATATCCGGGACATTATTGTCAAGGAGAAGAATGGAACACCGGTCTACGTTGACGACATCGCGAAGGTGACATACGGCTCTGAGATTCGCCGTGGGACGATGATCGCCAATGGCAAAGAAGCTGTCGGTGGGTTCACACTCAAGCTAATTTATACCAATACCGACAAGGTGCTGGGGCGGGTCGAAAATCGAGTTGAAAAGATTAATGAAGCGCTGCCTGAAGGGGTCAAGCTGAACACCTATTATACTCAGGGCAGCCTTGTCGAAAAGGCGGTTGGGACGGTGGAAAGCGCCCTCCTGGAAGGAGCGTTTTTGGTCTTGATCTTCCTTTACCTCTTCCTTGGCAATGTCCGCTCGACCTTGATCGTCATTGCCTCACTGCCACTCTCGGTGCTTGTGGCGTTTATTGCCATGGATCTGACAAACATGAGCGCCAATCTGATGAGCTTGGGTGGTCTGGCCATTGGCATCGGCATGATGGTGGATGGCTCCGTCGTGATGGTGGAGAACATTTTCCGCCATCTTGAAGAACGCAAAGAGGAGGATGTCTCGATGGCGCGGCTTGTCGGGGAGGCCGCGCGCGAGGTGGCTCGCCCCATTACGTTTGCAATCAGCATTATCATTATCGTGTTCATCCCTTTGTTCACGTTGCAGGGCACGGAAGGAAAAATGTTCTCGCCCATGGCCTACACCATCTCCTTTGCCTTGGTCGGCGCGCTGATCCTGAGTCTGACGATGGTACCGGTCGTTTCGAGCCTGGTTTTGAGCCAAAAGGCTGCGCACGGTGAGCCCAAGCTGGTCCAATGGCTGAAACAGGTCTATCGGCCTTTCATCAGCAGGGTGGTGCAATATCCGAAATCGGTCGTGGGAGTGGCTGTCGCTCTGTTTGCCGGAAGTCTTTTGCTTTTCCCGTACCTGGGAAGTGAATTCGTGCCGACCTTGCGCGAGGGGACGTTTCTCATTCGCTCGGTTCTACCTCCGGGCGGCAATTTGCCCTCGACCATCGAGGCCTCGAAAAAGATTCAAGCCGCCATGGATGATTTCGAGGAAGTGCAGGGGTGTTATGCCCGTGTCGGTAGAGCCGAGGTCGGAGGCGATCCGGAGCCGGTCAACGTCGTGGCAACATTGGTCAAGCTAAAGCCGCTGACGCAATGGCAGACCGGTCGCACTTATGAGGAGCTGCAAAGCCGGGTGGCGGAGAAGCTCAAGAAAGAGGTGCCCGGTGTGGCCAATAATATCTCCCAACCGATTCAACTTCGCACCGACGAGCTCCTTTCCGGAGTGCGAGCCGAGGTCGCCATCAGTCTGTATGGCGATGACCTGGATACCTTAAGCCAAAAGGCCGAGGCAATCCGGAAAGTGGCCGCCGGTGTGGAAGGAGCGGTCGACGTCCGCACGCAGCAGCAAAGCGGCAAGCCGCAAATCATGGTACGGCCCGAGCGACGGGAATTGGCTCGGCTTGGGATATCGATTGACGATGTGCTTAAGACCGTCGAGACGGGGATAGGCGGCTCAACTGCCGGTCAGGTCTTCGAGGGAATCCGTCGCTTCGATATCTTCGTAAGGCTTCAGAAATCCCAGAGGGACCAAATCGAGTCGATTCGCCAATTGCCGTTAAAGACCAAAAAGGGCGCCGTTGTGCCATTGAGTCAGGTCGCTGAAGTCGATGTCTTCGACGGACCGAAATTCATCTCACGGAACAAGGCCAGTCGACGCACCTATGTCCAGCTCAATGTGCGTGGCCGCGACATGGGGAGTGTCGTCCAAGACATCCAGGCTGGTATCAAACAAAACGTCGACCTGCCACCCGGTTATTTTGTCGAGTATGGAGGGCAATTCAAGAACCAGCAACGTGCCATGCAACGGCTCTATGTGGTGGTACCCGTTACGTTGGGTCTGATCTTTCTGATGCTCTTCATGGCGTTTGGCCAGCTCCGGTATGCGCTCTTGATCTACTTCAACGTGCCGTTCGCTGTGATCGGCGGAATTGTCGCGCTCTATCTTTCGGGGCTTTACCTCTCGGTTCCGGCGGCGGTCGGCTTCATTGCGGTCTTCGGCGTCGCCGTGCTCAACGGCGTTGTGATGGTGGACTATATCAACCAATTGCGGCAACGGGGAATCGAGATCGAGGAAGCGGTCTTAACCGGTGCCGAGCATCGACTCCGCCCGGTCTTGATGACGGCTTCGGTTGCGATTCTCGGGCTGATCCCATTACTTATGGCCAATGATATCGGCTCCAACGTGCAGCGACCCTTGGCTGCGGTGGTCGTGGGCGGGCTTGTCACCTCCACCGCCCTGACACTCATCGTGCTGCCAAGTATCTATCGCTGGTTTGCCGGGCCGATGGAGCAAGTGGAGGTTTAATGACTGTTGAAAATCGATAAACGAGGTCTCGTATGAAAGAAATCAAAGCGTATGTCCGTGATCAAATGAGAGATGCCACCATTGATGCGATCGGGGAGCTGCCTGGAGGTCCCAGTGTCATCTGGACCCCGGTCCGGGCGTTCGGCCATCCCAAGGACGACGGACCGGCCCAACGTGTCGAGCGCACGAAGTTGGAAATCGTCGTTCCCGATGATCGGGTCGAAGAGGTGGTGGATTGTATCCTAAGGCATGCCAGAACAGGCGAAGGCCATGTCGGGGATGGCGATATCTACATTACCGATCTCCAGGCGGCCATCAAGATTCATTCCGGTGAGCGTGGTGGTTGAAAGCTGTTAAAATGGCATTTGGGATTAGAGCGAATGCCGTTCGGAAATTGGGAGGGGATGGCTTTCACCCGTCCTTTTAGCAGTGGCGGTTTGGCGCCTATGGGCTTCTCAGCAATGGCGCGGATGATTCGGCAAAGCCGCAGAAAAAAGGAAAGCGCCGACAAGTCACCGCACTCCATTTGCAAAAGCTCCTGCACGCATAAGCAAAGTAGAAGCGGCTGCCAGCCGCTTGTTCTGCTCCTCTT
>JAHEOI010000327.1 GCA_018610125.1 Verrucomicrobiota bacterium | reverse complement strand
CTTCGGTTATCGTGTCACCGAGAAGCTCCTCCGCCGATGGATGACGGGCCAATTGGATGGCCGGCTCGTAAGCTCGACGCTCCCGGAATTGCGCCAGGATATAAAGCGCATAAACATGAAGAAAGTAATCCTCTATCTTAAGGGCTTCCTCGACATTGCCGGCGGTCCACTCTAGCGCCTCCAAGAGATAAAGGACGCTCTCGTCCCTGCGCGCGATCACTTCCTTGACTGCCGCTTCCGGAAACGGCTGGGTCAAGTATTCGAGCGGCTTGAGGTAATCGGGCAATGCTTGCATGACAAGTTGACCCTACAGCAGGCCCACTTCCGTGGCAACGACCGTCTGGGAATCAATTCGTGATGTCACCCAATCCCGGGAGGGATACTCCCAGTCATCCTTCTTAACACCGCGGTTGGGGCTTCCCAAATGGGCACCTTACCGCCAAACTCACTGAAAACGGTCTCAAAGCGTCCCCAATCGATCTGCCCGGTTAACCAAAATGCGATCGAAATAGCCAATCTTCGCGTCTTCCCACGCCGGAATTCGAGTGATCGCGTAAGAACTTTCCCCTGAATCCACCGGCTCCTTGCACTACCTATCAACCCGCATGGCGAGTCGGAAGCCGCGTATTATGCTAGGATCTCGTTTTAACGAACCGTGGGTAGATCCGCTGACAGCGCTGACACGCTGACAGGAAGCCGAGGGATGGTCAAAAGGCTCAGAACTCCTGAATGTGTATAAAGCGGACCAACACCGTGCTTGACGAGAATCTCATGGAAGAAGGCCTCTGATACAAAGGCACCACCAAGCCACCTTGATGAACCCCTCACGCACGAAACAAATCTTTATGCGAAGAACTTTTGCCTCCTGCTTGCTCGTCGCCTCGATCCTTGGGTTGGGGAGGGTGATATCCGCCTCCGCCGAGACACACAAGCTCTCACCGGCCGAGACGGGATCGAATGAAGAATTGGAGAACGTCGCCAATAAGCTCGCGGCGGGCGATACGCTCGTCCTCCGAGGCGGGATGTATTCCCAGACCGGCAGGCGCGCCATCACGGCCAGGGGTACTCCGGAGAAGCAAATCGTGATTCGTGCCGCCGAAGGGGAAACTCCACGCTTGATTCGACCCGAATCGCAAATGAACCGGCACAACAATACGGAATTTGTCGACTGTGCCTACCTTACGATCCAAGGCCTTCAATTCCGAGGCGGCAGCTCCGGTGTCCGCTTCATCCGCGGCTCGCATATCACCTTCGAAGAGTGTGAGATCTCGCACACCGGGAACAACGCCCTGACCATGAACAGCGGCAATTGTAAAGCCTTCACCATCCGCAACAATCACATCCATCACACCGGCCTCAGTACCGCGGGTCCCACAGAAGGGGAAGGGATGTACATCGGATGCAACCGAGCCGAATGCCGGACGACCGATTCGCTCATTGAAGGCAATCACATCCACCACCTCCGCGGCACAAGCGGCGGCGGAAACGACGGCATTGAGATCAAGGTCGGCTCCTATGGCAATGTCGTGCGCGACAACGTCATCCATCACACAACGATCGGACGCGAATATCCCGGTATATTCGTCTATGGCGGCGGCCCAAAACTCAACATCGTCGAAGGCAATGTCATCTGGCAGGCGGGCGAAGGAATTCAGGCAGTCTCGGATGCCCTCGTGCGCAACAATGTTATCCTCAACTGCACCCTCCGCGGCATCACAGCCGCCCCACATATCCAGGTCGATCGCATGAGCCATGCCGCGATCGTCAATAACACCATTGTGAATCACCCGGAGGGGATCCGACTCCGGTGGCAGGAGGCCGAAAATGATCCCCTCGCCAATAATCTGATCTACTGCCCCGACTCAACGGCCATCAACGCAGACGACCTCCCCAAGGCACGCCTCAAGGCCAATTTCATTGCAGGCAATCTCCGTGGGATCACCACTAACAACGCCGGATTCCACCGACTCCATTCTGAGCCATCACCGCTCGTTTCCCTCGACACGCATCGTTTCTGGCCCAAACCAGGGACCTCCCTCGTCGGAAATGCCGATATGGCCGCGACGCCGCAGCTCGATTTCCGAGGAGATCGACGCAATCCTCCCTTCGACATCGGGGCGTATGAAACGGATGCCCCCACCCTCAATCGAGGATGGGAATACGACCAAAGGGCAGTCACAGCAGAACCCCGCCCCACCGCAGACCCGTACGAATTGCTTGGGTAAGCCGTCGCTGTCAATCGTTAGGGTGACCGCCACTTCGGATTGGTTATTGCGTATTTGAGCTCGGATTTGCACAGAGCCATCATTCGAGGCGTCCGGAAGAAGCCGAAATCGGTCCAGGAGGGGCGCGGTTGAGGAGCGGCTGCCGCACAAAAAGGGTTTACCCGGTTCCTTGTCAGCGGTGTCAGCGCATCTTCATAGACTCGTTCGACCCAGCTGGTGGCCGTCGATCCCAACAATCGCCCGCGAAGAGCACGAAATGAAGGAAAGGACCCGAAAGGGAGATCGAACCGCATGATCCGAATCAGGGGTTCGCGACGCGTGATCAGGCAGGGCTCGCATGAATGGAACGCCATTTTCTGATAGGGACGTTGTCCTCGACCTCCGTTCGCGGTCGCCGGGGACTGTGCCCCTATGAGGGGGCAGCCGGTTCAGAGCCAACCCTGTTTCACCATACCGATCGCGTCACCGGATTGGCTTGGTGACGCTTTTGCCGCCATCGGCACCTCCGGGCAACCGGAAGTCGAGGGCGCGGCCTTGAGCGCGATCGGTTTCGGCGTCCTTGGATTTGATGGTCACGGTTACGTGCAGCGCTTCTCCTTTGGGATTGGCCAGAGTTAGCCGCGGCCGCGGTGTCGCATCATCAAGAATCAAAGTGCACGGCTTGCTTACGGTCAGTTGTCGGGCGCCAATCGTGATCTTTCCCGGTTCATAGAAGGCAGCCATCCCTAAATTTCCGTCGCGGCGTGCCACCGCTTGTAGGGAAGGCCGATTGGCGAGCAGCTCAATGGATGACTCGGATTCCGGGGAGATGTTGGCCGACCTTGGAGTTCCAAGAGGCACAACGCGGTAGTGATAGGAGCCGTTGCGTGGTGCCTGCCCGTGTTCGAGCCAGAGACTGAAGACCTCTTTCTTGATGCGGTTGTTCGACTTGGCGAGGTGGATGTCACGCCATCGACCGGCCTGAGAGGTCGCCTGCACGGTAACCGATCCCGATTGGCTCGGGAAAATGTAGGCGAAGCCATCGTGATCGATCCGCACCGGTCCCTTGAAAGAGCGCTTGTTGCGCTCCAGCGGCGAAGCCTTCCGATCCGGGCGATGCAACGTCACCTGCCCATCAAGCAGGCATTGGTTCACCGACGTCACAAGGGGGGCCGATGTCGTTGACGTCAGTCCGGCGCCCAGACAGACCAATGTCTGATCGAAGAAAAACCAGCTCTTGCGCCCGCTCGCATTGATTTCGCCGCGATCGATGGCGTAATCGAATGCCATCAAACCGAGTTGTCCGTTTGAGGCGCCTCCGACGAAATCGGTTTCCCCCTGGACATGGGTCCAATCGTACTGGGTCTTCGCCGGCATCGGCGGGTGTTTTGTTTGCGGCGCGGTGACGCCCGGGACCCGTGTCCAGTCCCACACCGGGAAGATATTGCCATATTCATTGCCCTCGCGGATAAAGAACTGGCCGCCGAAAGGGGTGTAAAAGCCTTTCAGGTTCTCGCCGTTGCCGATCTCGGTGCCGATCACATCGGTGGAGCTGAGCGCCACGGACGCGTAATAGTCCTGCCGCTTATGGGACATGAAATCCGAGCGCCAAAAGCTTTTGTTGCCGGTGATGCTGGGCTTCCGGCCGCGTATGTGGTCGATGAATGCCTCCAACTCGCCGGCGTGCTTGGGTGATGCTTTTTGCATACGCCGGCAAATGGAAATCCATCCGCGGGCCTTGTCGTATTGATCGCCGCGTGCGATGCCGCGTCCTACGGCACTGTAATCAAAGAAGCCGTGCCGAGTCAGCCAGCGGTCGCCCTTCAAGATCCAATCGACCAGCAGGTTGATCTTGTCGTCGGCAAAAGCGAACGGCGTGTTGCGTGTCAGGTAGGCCCAGTCGGCAAAATCCCTTAGGGACCCGACGCCATAGCCGCCGTTGTAGAGCTGCGGTCCATGATTATGAAAGCTGTATTCCGGTTGTACTCCGGCTTGGGTCGTGATAACCAGCTCGGATTGCATGTTGTCGAGCGCCATTTCGACGAGCTGACGGTCGTTTCGGACAAGTCCATGATAGATGATAAACGAGTCGTTGAGGATCTCGTCCATGTCCATGCCCTCCTGCTGATGCCGCAGCTCGTTCGGCACCAAAGTCAGGGCTTGTTGGACCAGTTCGTTGGGCAGGTGGTCTCCGATCATCACCAACAGCGGCCCGATGTTCTTTGGCACGCCGATATCGCGATGCCACCAGTTTTCAGCCTCCGGTTTTTCCTGAAGCCAGTAGGTCAAGCCTGCCTCGATGTGCTCCAGGACTAGCTTGGCTTGCTTGTCGTCCGGCTCGGCTTGAGCAACGGCCCGTGCCATCGTTTCCAATCGTGAAACGTGGGCCATCGGGTCCCACATTGTCCGACTCGAGTCGTTGTAATTGATGTCCGGCCACGCCCCTGTCTCCTCCATGCGCTCGGCCGGCTTCACAGCCTGTTGGAGCGGGACCTCGTCCCTGCCGATGAGCCACTGAGTGACGCGTTGATCAAAGCGCGCCAGGGCGTTGTCTTCGGCAGCGCCCGTCACTGCGCCAGTAATCAAGGTGATCAGAAGAAGCACCATACCGGCGCAGCCAAGCCCACGACAAAAAACGCGTGGTTTTGCATGCGTGTCATCGTCGGTTCGCATAACAATTCTCGCAGAAAAGAATAATTGACCCTTGGGTCGTTGGACCCGGTCATTCGGCTCAAGTTAGCATTTTAGCCCGGCCAGCGTACGGACCAATCGACGAATAGCCAAGAAAAGCCACAAGGAGGCCGGGAGTCATTTCTAACAGAAGCACGCAAAGGGACGCAAAGGTGAGAAACGGTAAGAACAGCGTGCAGATGGAGTCCGGGCAGGCGGAGCTACCGCACCACCAGCGGGTGGCCCCGCCGGTCCGTCCTCCGTCTGCACAAAACTTTCCCTTCCTAGCCGGGGAGATCGCCATAACCGTCGGTGCCAACAAATCAGTGACGGTCCCGGTCCAACTATGCCTGCCGTCGGCTATCGATCCCGAGCACGCCGCGGAGTCGCTGAAGGATGTCGAGTCACTCGTCCCAAACTCGATTGCCAAGCCGGTGGCGCGCCACCTGACCAAGATCATTCGCGAGGCCGTCCCCACACCGCCCAGGGAGCGCTCGGAGGAGGTCGATCCCAATGACTTCGTCGACGAGATCGATGGCCTCGGACCGTGCGAAAGTGAGAACCTGAGCTTCGAGGACATTCAGCAGGAACGACCCGGCAAGGAGGACGAGGAGAGCGACTCCGAGAACGGCCAGAGCTGAGCTGGCATGTCGATGACCGCTGAGTCTTAGAGACAGCTCATCAGGCCTCTGAGACCAAGCCAATCAAGTCGTTATGTGAGTGAGGCCGAGCGCGGCAATGATGGCCGGAATTGCCAGGGAGACCAGTAACAAGCCGAGCGTAAACGCGAAAGCCTCGAAGGCCTCAAGGTCGAACAGCCAGACCAAAAGCCCAAAGTAGATCAGGATATTGAGGATGAAGCTGATTGGGAAGAAGCCGAATGGGATTAATAGGGTGATGGCAGAAGGAAATATCAGGATAGCGCCGAGCTTGAGCCACGCCGTGTTAAAACGCCCGAAGCTGGCGCCGATTAAGCTTCCCACCAGAATGCACACCAAGATCCCGAGGACGACATTGATCGCAAATATCAACAGGAACCCAAGCGTTGAGGTCAATCCACCTGTTAGGCCACCGCCCACGAAGCCGCCGCCGATCATGATCGCGGCTGATATCCCTACTAGGATTGCCGGTATTGTAACCTCCTTTGACTCTTCCATATTGCTCTAACTTGCTACTCGGTAATAGGCTTCTTCCTTCGCCTCATAGTCAAGGGTGGGTCCCGAGTCCCTCAATTGTCAAATCCGCCGTACCGAACCTTCTCGATTCCCACGGCCAATGCACGAGACGTATGCATTTTCTTTAGCTATGGTAGAGGGAGCTCATCTTTGAGTATGATGCCGAGCGCGATCTCTTTCGGCCTCGGCGGCCGCTCGGACTGAAAGGGTCTTTCGCTCGATCGGGTAGTTCGGCCTCTGCCGGCGCAGGGTCTCCTCCAGCTTCTCCAATTGTCGCTCCATTGCCGTCCGCTCGGATTCGGTGCAGGCGAAGGTCTTCCTTTCCTCCCGCCATTCGGTGTAGGCCTTTCGGAAGAAAACGCCCTCCTCCCGAACGACGGCCAGTGCGTGGAAGGTGCTCTCCAGCACAGGCCGTATAAGGAGCTTCGAGGCCTCGACCCGATGACGGCCCCGAAGTAGGAGATATCCCTCGGTTGCCCGATTGACGGAGGCCGCCGCTCACCCAGATAGCCATCACCCAGTCCGCGGAGGAGACTGTTCAGAACGCTTGCGTCCCCCTCAACGTGCAATGTCCCCAACCGTTGGGCGTTCTACCAGGAGAGGTCGCGACCCAACGCTCCGAGTGTGTAGCGATCGCTCACCAGGTGTATATTGGGGTGCCTCGCGTGACCCAGCTCCACGTTCAGATCCCCCGTGATTGACTTCGGTATTGTAGGCGATGCCATCCACTTGCGAATTTAACGGTAAACCGCAATTCACGTGCAGCCATCGTGTCGGATATGGCGCCCAGAGCCGACCTGTCCCACCCTGAAGGCGAGGGGGCGCTCCGGTCTCTTGACGCCCCCTTAAAGGGGTGAGATTGATCGTATCTGGCTCTAACCGCCGTAACCCTTGCCCGAGGAAAATGGAGGGGGCTTGGTGGACCGAGCAAAACGGGTGATACTCCCGGGAATAGTCCCGGCGTTTGCTGAGACGACCGCCAATTGGAGGTGAAACGGCGTCTCGCCATGTCGGCAAAACTGTGATCGTGATTTTCAAAGCCGGAGAATTCTGATAAAAAGGGAAATCATGTGGCATAGAAAGGGCAATCATCCGATGGAGCGCGCGGACGGTCCGACACTTGGCGTTTTCGGCCGTCCTGCTCGGAAGCATGCTGTCTCTTCGCGCAGCCGACGATTATGTTGTTTCGGCAATCCACGAGAACCTTGCAGCCACGAGCACGAAAGCCGAACTGTTCCGGACGATCAGCCGGGCCCGCTCGCTCGCATGCGGCGAGATTGCCATCATGGAATATGTCGGGTTTGAGCCCCATACGACCCATGCCAACATCCAAACCGGAAATTACAACCACGTGGGGGGGACCGCCAAAGGCAGCAAAATCTGACTCGAAAAGCCCTGACAGGACACGTTATCGCGAGGCACCGTCCAAGGTCTCACTTGCCCCGACCATCGGCTTGGAGCGGAAGTACATTGTCGTATGGTCTTTGATTTCAGGCTTGAGGGTGATTTGCTGGACTTCCTCTTCCAAGAGAACACCCTTAACGGGTTGCCACTCCTGAAGGTCAAAGGAGTAATCAATCCGATACTCTGCCCCCACTTTGCCTGAGATCTCAAGGACCGGGCGTTTGCGGCCCCCTATTGCCTTCAATATAACCGGATCGCGAATGACCAGGGTCCCTGTGATTACACCCCCACCACAGACAAGGGAACGTGTCAGCTCTGCCCGTACACGGTAGCGTCCGGGCTCGACAGGCGGATCGGTCGTGAACTCCGCGCTCGTGTCAGCAGGTCGGTACTTTATCACGGTCTCCAAGCCTGGCGGACCGAGCACGGTCACCTCCTTCGGCTCACCGTTGTAATCGTGGACCGTGTCCGTCATCAACACATCCCCGCAACCCTCCAGGACCAACGTTTCTTCCGCAGTACCTTTCCAGTTGTCATCGACAATACGGACCTTGAACTCGTAAGCCCCAGCCTCTGTTGGGAGACTCTCTTCAAAGCCGGCAAAGTCAAAAGACACCTCAAGGCCGGGGGGCTCCGTCGTCACAATCGGATCCAACACCGGCTCGTCTCGGGCCTTCTGATAGAGATACTTCCTATTGAACATGATTGCCGCCTTCCGTTTCTCGACCGTCAAGGTTCGGGTAAACGAAGCGGGACCCGTGTTTTCCGCTCCGAATATGATCCCGACCTTATATTCCCCTGCTTCCAGGCCGCCCGGTCCGAGACCCATTACATCGAAGACCTTCAACTCCTTGTCGAGATGTTTGTTTGCGATGACAGGCTCCCCGTCGAGATTTAAGATTCGGTAGGTAATAGCTACGTGCGGCGTGCAATCCGATACCTTCGCGTTGAAGGTTTTCTTGCCGAAGCGGTCCCCAAAACGCACCCTGCTGACTTCTGGTTTCCATCCTACAATCGTTGAGAAAACCACGTCTAAATCCCCCCGCTGGCGATTTTCCCAATCGATTTCGTAGCCCTCTTTTACCCGCCCTATAAAATCGCCCTGCTCATCTCTCTTGAATGCAATTACACCCTCGTAGCTGTCCGGGGAAAGGTCTTCCGGATTGTAAGGATCGAACTTGTCTCCGGAACCACTGCCAGTGATCGCCTTGCCGTCTCTATCGGACGCCGTATAAAAAAGCTTCGGAGGCTCCACGACGATATCGTCAAGGCCGGCGGTTGTAAGCGTCTCACCCTCGGATACGGCGACGACGTTTACGTCGGCCCGGCCCTTGAGTTCGGGCAGATACCCGGAGCCGCAGCGTATTACCTTGCTCTCGGCTATGAAAAAGATCGACTGAGGGTCGCCCTCGCCATCCTTGAGTTTAACCGTATCATCTTGGCCGAATACCACGGATTGCTGAGCTGCAAAAAGCAAAAACGTCACCCCCGCCACCCTGACCCAGCGGAAGCTCAATACTCGTGCGGAATGTTGTCCACCCATAATACGTGCCGCCTTCGTTGACTTATCACACGGAACCACACACCTGCTTAGCTGCTGGAAATCTTTAATTTGCTGTTGCCTTACCGATTTGCTCTTTCCCCACGTGTTTCAGGCGACGGTCCCTCGAATTTTGCGGGCATTGAGGAATCGGTAACGGAAAGAGATGCTCCGCGGAGGGGACCTGCCTCATCTCCCTCACTCTTTGTGCCCCGCTTTTCAGTCCGCTGACACGCTGACAGGAACATGGAGCACAGCTTTAAGTCAAGGCCGATTGCCAAACTGGAAAACGAGCTGGAAGAGGAGGAGCTTTGGCACAGGATCTTGAGCCCACTGGGAACGTGCCGACGTTGGTGTCCTTGGTATAACCTGAAAAGTCGTGAATTTACATCTACCTTTGATTCCAAAACGTCGAAGGTGCTCGAGGAGGTAATAGTCGTGCCCATTTTCCTGGTAGGTTACAGGGCCTTTAAGGTTCCCTGCCCAGCCCGAAGCGATAAGCAGCCTTTATTCCGGTTGTGGCAGCTCAGGGATATTTGTCCGGCCGTTGATTTCGTCCCAGGTGAATTCCCGTTTCTCGAGCAATCCTTCGGCAGCCCGGTAGATTTCCAGAGTTACCATGGGCTCGTCGGCACGCGTGTCGACATCGAAGACCGAGTACATTTTGCCGGAACCGTAATTGATAAACATTTCCGGAAGGTTTTCGGTGGGAAAATTTCGACTCCCCAGCGGTCCGGAGGTCACTTCGATAAATCGGTCTTGGATCTGATAAGCGCCGGTAAAATGCCGATCACCCGAGAGAAAGATCACACCTTGGATGTCGTTGTCCCGGATAAAATCCCAGATCTCTTGCCGCTCCCGATCGAAACTGGTCCAGGAATCCAGGTGCCCATGGGTTTGCCATTCACTGCCGCTGGCGACGAATTTGATGGCGGCCTCCGAATCGCGCAATCCACGCTTCAGCCAGTCCAATTGGCGCTCCCCCAACATGGTTTTCGAATCGTCATTCGGAGCCTTGTTGGGAAAACGGTAATATCGATCGTCGAGCATGAAGAATTCAATGTCGCCGTGGACGAATTTGAAATAGACGCCGGGATTCCCCCGCGTGCCATAGCCAGGGTTGGCCCAAAATTCCTTGAATGTCTTAAGCGATTTTTCTTTTCCGTCGGCCGTTCGGTTGCTGTCATTGGGGCCGTAGTCGTGGTCGTCCCAGATGGCGTAGGTGGGAGTGTGACGCGTGATTTTCTGATAACCGGCCACACTCCGGTGATCGTAGTAAGCATCGCGCTGCTTGGCGGGGGCGGTGGAGTCCGCGTAATGATTGTCGCCCAGCAGCAGGAGCATGTCGAGGGACGTCCGAGCGGCCATGTCGCCCCACGCGGCGGCGGCGTCATACCCGTTGCGTCCCAGGCAGGAGACAAATGCAAACCTGAGCCGGGTTTCCTCCCCGGACTTCGGGGCGGTCCGGATTGAAGGCAAAGGACGAAGCATTGTCGGTTGGTTGTCGAGTCGCACCGCGTAGTAATACCGTTGGTCCGGTTTCAGGCCGGTGATGGAGACGGTCCCCATGTAGTCGGCTGAGGCACGGAGCTGCGGCCCGGCCACGACCCGGGAGTCGGAGAGGTCTTCGTTCCGACCTATACGAACCGATAACTCCGCCGGCCCGGAAGCCTTCGCCCAGATCTTGACCTCTTTGGGGCCGGTATGGCCGACCATGGGGCCGAGCTCGAGATAAGCGCCATGGGCGCTCGCGGCCAATAACCAACAAGGGACCAAGCCAAAAAGTATAACGAATGGAATCGAACGCATAACGGGCATCAATGATGCCCCAGCATGCCGCCCTCGTCACCCCTAAAAGATTGGTTTTGCAGGAGTAATCATCAAGCTGGACCGGCACGATCTCATGGCCGCGCCACCTCTGGTGCTTCAAACGGCTTAGGGCCTAAATATGCGATTTCCTTATGGTCCCCCGTAAGCAACTCCATAATCGTTCGGAATTCCATTGGAGTTACGAATCCGGCATCGATCGTCACCGGATGTCCGGCGAGTTTTTCGTAAAGGGATCACGATTGCCCCCCATTGAGATCGCCGATGATGAGAAGCAATATTACCGCGCCGATCACCGCGGTGACAATGCTGTTGAGGATGCCTTTGCCGACCGCAATGCCCAGCTGGCCGAAAAGCCAGCCGGCGATGCCGCCGACAATCAGCCAGATCAGAATGCCTTCCATGGAAATGTCCTCAGGTCCAATTGAACGCCGTCATAAGTTGACTCTGGCGACACCGAGTATGATTCGCGACGACCCATTGCTGGGTCGACCTGGCTACTTTCCCCGACGGCCAGGCCGCCGAGTTTAGTCTCCGCCTTCTGGTCCAGCGCGGACTGAATCAGGTGAACTCTCATCATTAAGCAATGTTTGTGCCACTCGGCGCT
>JAHEOI010000326.1 GCA_018610125.1 Verrucomicrobiota bacterium | reverse complement strand
TTGGTTGAACAAGGAGGATGGCTTTGCTTCGGAGTGGGCCGGAATCGTCGGTAAAGGGGATACCACCTATCAGATCCGTCGCAGTGACGGCTCGGACAACCTCCGCTTCGATGTCCGCGGCGGCGATGGGGGGGATGTGTCGGTCACTTCGAGCACGGAAATCCCCGAAAATGAGTGGGTCCATGTCGTGGCCGTCTATGATGCCGAAGGAGGGGAGATGCGTCTCTACTTCAACGGGCGGCAAGATGCCAATACAGCCTCCCGCTCGGGGAGTCTTGCAACGAACGACACCGGCCTCCAAATCGGGAATAACTTCAGCGGCTCGGAATATAGGCGCTTTCTGGATGCCAAGCTCGACGAAGTCGCGATTTACGACCAAGCCCTTTCCGAGGGCCGGGTTTTGGCGCACTATTTTGCCGAGCAAACCTCGGTCCCTCAACCGCCGGAGCTGGCCATCTCAATATCCGAATCGACTGTGACAATCAGTTGGGAGGGCGGCGGAAAGTTGGAATCGGCATCGTCGGTAACAGGTGCTTGGGAGACGGAGAGTCAGACAAGTCCGGCGACGTTCCAGGTTGAAGAGACCGCAAGGTTCTTCCGACTTGTGCAATAATTGGGATTCGGGATTGAAAACGGGCCTCTCCTTTGTTGGCACGGCCGCTCGTTTCGTGGTAACAGAAGCTCGATGTGAGCGCGATGTTGAGCGTTTTGGAGGGAGCGTAAGGGGGCCTTTTGGGCTTAATGTAGCAAGCGGCCGAAGAAGGGTTTAGCCTATGAAGTGTGTCAGGAATACCATGAAGGCACGCCAATTTATTTCCTCTTACACGGCATTCACGCTGATTGAACTGCTCGTGGTCATTGCCATTATCGCGATTCTTGCATCGATGTTGTTGCCGGCCTTGAGCGGCGCACGTCAAAAGGCCGAGAACATTGAGTGCATGAATAATATGAGGCAATTGGGGATGGCATGGCAAATGTATGCGCATGATAATGACGGAACGCTTGTGACGAACGTCGGGTATCAGGCGGCCATGGGAGGAAGCACGCTGGGATGGTGCTCCGGATGGCTTGATTTTGATCCGAATAATCCCGACAATACGAACACACACCTGCTGAGGGAGGCAAAGTTCGGTCCCTATCTGGGCGAGAATGTTGAAGTGTTCAAGTGTCCGGGTGACGATTCGAGTGTCACCATCAATGGAACGACCTATCCGCGAGCACGCAGCATGTCGATGAACCGGATGATGCATGGGGCACATTGGGGAAGCAATACGGAAGGGTACCGACTTTACAAGAAGATGACGGACGTGATTACCCCGAGCAAGCGATGGGTGTTTGTCGACGAACGCGAAGACAGTATTAATGATGGGCGGTTTGCGACGATCTTGACGCAGCGTGGTTTCCGGATGCAATGGGTCGATGTGCCCGCGAGCTACCACGGTCAAGCTGGGAGCTTGGCATTTGCGGACGGGCATGCCACGATCAAGCCGTGGCAAGATCCGCGGACAACCAAGCCGGTGCCATCCGACGACAATCCTTACGGCCATATGCGCTTCGAGCCTTCTCCCAGCAACCCGGATCTTGCATGGCTCCTGGATCATACATCAATCCGGGAGTGAGGGCGGTCTTTGGAACATAGAATGATGAGGAATAATATGGGATTGACGAAAATGATGGGGTGTGTTGGCGGAATCGCGCGTCTGACAATCGCGTTGTCGGTTGTCAGCGCGATGGCTTGCGCTGTCGATGTCGAAGCGGACGGTCAGCTCGTCGAGCAATGGGCCTTGGACAATCCTTCGACCAAAAGGGGTGAATCGGTCGGTCGTGTGGATCTCGTGCCGGGCAGAGATGGAAAGGCAACGAAATTCCGCGGCGATGAGAGCTATCTCATTTTCCCTCATGAGGAAGCGCATCTCCTTGACCAAGGGACGATCGCATTCTGGTTTAAGAGTCACGATACGACCGGGCGGCACGGTTTGCTCTCGAAAGATTCCCAGGGTTATGACGAAGGTGGGCATCTCACCTTTAGGACTGAAGGAGAGGAATTGATTGCCCGTTTGTCGAGCGCGTCAAATCATTGGCCGGTCAGTGTCGGAGGCGTAAAAGATGGGCAATGGTATCATGTTGCACTGACCTTTGGAGGGGAGGGAATGACCCTTTACCTCAATGGGATTCCGGTCGATGTAAGCTCGTATCGGGGCGGGCTCGGTGAGTCTTCGGGAGGTGAGGGGAATCGTGAGCCGTGGGTATTGGGTGCTCTGGGATGGCGAAGTGACGATCGCCAAGCGAGACCTCTCGAAGCGTACTTCGACGGCGTCCTTGATGATATTCGCTTGTTCAACCGGCCTCTTTCAGCGGAGAAGATCAACGCGATCATCGGGGACAAGGGAAACCTCGCCAGCGTGGAACCGGTCGATATAGGAGCGGGTCGCGAGGTGACGGCAAAGGCGGCCGGGCCTATGCGGTTTGAGCATCATTATGTGGATCGAAATCTCCCTGGAGAATCATGGGCCGGCAGTGAGGTTGTCGATCTGACGAACAATGACCTGCCGGATATCGTTGTGGCTCGGAGTAAATGGGGGGAGGGACCCGATGCGATTTATTGGTATCGCAATGAAGGCGATGCTTCAAGCTGGAGCGATCGCATGCCGGTCAAGCTCGGTGTGACACAAAGCGTCGGCCTGGCTGCATTCGATGTCGATCAAGATGGCTGGAATGACGTCGTCACAGGAGGCTACTGGTACCGGAATCCCGGCAAGCCCGGCCAAGAGGCCGAGTTCGAGCGATTCCGTTACGGACTGGGTCAGCAGGCGCATGACCTTGTGGGGCACGATTTGGACGGAAACGGACGGCGCGAGTTAGTCGTCCATCTTCAAGATAAGGAGGAAGGCGGCGTTTATGTGTTTTGGGTGCCTGAGGATCCGGTCCGAACTTGGCCCTCCGTCCGGGTCGATGATACCGGCGAGTCGGTTCATGCGGCGATTGCGCCACGCGGCATCGGTGACGTCAGCGGAAACGGGTACCCAGATATCGTGTTTCTCAATAAGTGGTATGAGAATGTCGAAGGCACTGGGAAAGCTTGGAAGACGCACGAGAACCTCCACTTTGTAACCCAGGGGAAATTCGGAGGCCCTGCGGTGCGCTGCTGGGTTGCCGACATTAATGGAGATGGGCACAAGGACATCGTTCAAAGCGGCTGTGATATGCCGAAGGCCCCGATCGCGTGGTTCGATAATGTGAACGGGGACGGCTCACGATGGGAGAAACATCGGCTGCCTCAAAAAGGCACGCCCGGGGACTACCATTCGCTTGCCGTTGCCGATTTCGATCTGGATGGTGATCTCGACATTTATGCCGATGATATGGAGCATATCCATGTCCCTTCGGATCGTCCGTTTGGGATGCATATATGGGAGAATGTCGATGAACGCGGGGGTAAATGGTCTCAACGGACGATTGTGGAAGGACTGGGGGGACACGAGGCGGAGGTAGTCGATTTCGACAACGACGGAGATCCTGACATTTTTACCCGCCCCTATACGGCCGGTGCAAATGCCAACGGTGGCAATGTGCATTTAACGATCCTCGAGAACCTTCAACAATAAGTGGGACGCCGAGACCTCCAGTTGGTACGATGCCTGTGGCTTGCTGTCATTGTCGGTGTGCCTCATCACCTCACCGCGGGTAAGGCTGATTTTGAGCGAAGGCCGCTTGAAGTTGCTGAAACAGGGGAAACCGGATTCCGGTTGGTGTCGCCGACACGGACCGGGATCACGTTGGTCAACCGCCTCAAAGGGGGGCTCTATCTAAGGCACCTGGTTTTGCATAATGGCTCCGGGGTTGCGGCAGGGGACGTGAATGGGGACGGTCGCTGTGACCTCTATTTCTCTCGAATACAGGGGTCCAACCGATTCTATTTCAATCAAGGGGATTGGCGGTTTCGTGAAGCAAGTCAGGAAGCAGGCGTTGCCTGTGCCGAGCAATATTCCACGGGCGCCGCGTTTGCGGATATCGATGGCGACCGTGACCTGGACCTGTTGGTCAACTCGGTCGACGAAGGGAGCCGCCTTTTCCGGAACGACGGTGTCGGTCGATTTCGTGAAGTTGAGGATTCGGGATTGGCGGAAAAATATGGACCGACATCCATGGCGTTGGCGGATATCGAAGGGGATGGCGACCTGGATCTGTACGTTACCAATTTTCGACGCCGATTTTATCAAGATGAGCCCGCGAACTTGGATCTGACGCTTGCCAGAAAAGGGGGTGAAATGGTGGTCACGCAAGTCAACGGGGAGCCTGCGACCCGTCCACGCTGGAAAGGTCGGTTTACGGTTAAGCCAAACGGCGAGATCGTCGAGAATGGCCGGCCCGATTTCCTTTATTTGAACGATGGCAACGGGCACTTCACTCGGGAAACATTGGCAGACGGCCGTTTTCTCAAGGCCGACGGCAAGCCGACTCCGTTGCTTTATGATTGGGGATTGGCTGTGATGTTTCGGGATCTGAACGGCGACGGCGAGCCCGATCTCTATATCTGCAACGACAACAATTCTCCGGACCGGATCTGGATTAATGACGGAGAAGGGCGATTTCGCGCGATTGATGCCTTGGCGATCCGCCATACCAGCCGGTCCTCGATGGGAGTCGATATTACCGACGTCAACCGGGATGGTGATCCGGATATTCTTTCGCTGGATATGTTGGCTCGAAGCCATGTAAAACGGCATACACAGCTTCATCGTGATCTTCCGCCACCCGGACGGGTTGGCCGGTTTCGCAATCGTCCGCGACTGCCGAGAAATATCCTGCTTCTCAACCGAGGCGACACGACCTTCGCCGAAATCGCTCATTACAGTGGACTGGCGGCGTCCGACTGGTCATGGTGCCCGATCTTTCTCGATGTCGACCTTGATGGTTATGAGGACCTCTTAAAATCGAATGGCTTCTCGATCGATCTCTTGGATTCGGATCATCAAACGATCATTGAGCGACGGAAGCGACAAAAAGAACTTGGCAAGCGCGAACGGCAGATGCTTCGTCGTCTCCTGCCTGCGTTCGAAACGCGGAACGTGGCGTTTCGAAATCGGCGCGACCTGACCTTTGAGGAGGTCGGCCAAGAATGGGGCTTCAATCGAAAAGGGGTATCCAACGGGATGGCATTGGCCGATCTGGATAATGATGGTGACATGGATGCCGTCGTAAACAACCTTAATGAGAAGGCGGGCATTTATGAGAATCGCGGAGATAAGCCGCGCATCATGGTGTCCTTGCACGGAGAGTCTTCGAACACGGAAGGCATTGGCGGAAAGATCAAGGTCCTCGGTGGCCCCGTGCCCCAAACTCAAGAAGTGACTGCGGGCGGGCGTTACCTTTCGGATGATCAAACACGGGGCGTCTTTGCAGCCGGGAATCGAGCCAGCCGACTCACGATAAGGGTGATCTGGAGGAGCGGAAGGCGGTCTACTATTGATTCCGCCGTTCCAAATCAGCATTACATGATTCATGAGCCGCAGGCTGAGGAATCCGAGTCCCGTGCGGCCTCATCGTCCGAATTGCGGTCCCAAAGGGAAAGGTTCGGAAGTCAACGCCGTGGCGCGCCTCCGAAGAATGATATCCCGTATTTTAGAGATGTCAGCGATCAGCTTGGGCATACCCATGTTGAGACAAAATTCAACGATGCGGCGAGGCAACCGGCAATACCACGTCGTCTGAGTCAATTGGGGCCCGGGATCGCTTGGTATGATCTGAACGAAGATAACGCCAAGATTTGATCATCGGCAGCGGGAAAGGCGGACAACTGGGTGTGTATCGCAATCTTTCAAGTGGCGGATTCGAGATTTTGAAGGGCCCGCCGTGGGATAGTTCGGTAACACGGGACCAAACGACGCCGTTGGGCTGGAAGGATGCTGGCGGCAATGTCAATTTGCTCGTGGGCTCCTCAAGCTACGAAGATGGCCTGCCGTTTGGGGCGCCGGTTAAGCGGTATTTTCAAACCCGCTCCGAGGTTCGGGGGGGTAGGCTCAGGACGCGAGAGTAGTAGTGGCCCATTGGCCATGGCCGATGTCGATCAAGATGGCGACCTTGACCTGTTTGCGGGGGGCCGAGTGATTCCCAAAAAATATCCCCGATCCGCGTCTTCCTTGTTTCTACGGAACGACAACGGCCACTTTCACGTCGATCAGGCCAACACGCGCCGCTTGCGGGAGATTGGCATGGTCAGTGGCGCCGTTTGGAGTGATCTGGATAAGGATGGCGATTCTGATTTGTTACTCGCTTGCGAATGGGGGAGCCTGCGTCTTTTTGAAAACGAGAAGGGCAAGCTGATCGATAACACTTCGGAGTATGGGCTGGCCGAATACACCGGGTGGTGGAACGGTGTCGCGACCGGGGACTTCAACGAAGACGGACGAATGGATGTCGTGGCATCAAACTGGGGACGCAATACGGTTCACGAGGCATTTCGTCGCAAGCCGCTTCGTCTTTATCACGGTGACCCGGACAGTGATGGCGTCGTCGAGTTGCTAGAGGCCCATTTTGACGTCGAGCGTGATGCCTGGGTACCCTATCGCAATCGTCTCGGCGCGGCGAGGGCGTTCCCATTTATCCGGAAGCGGTTTCGCAGTCACCGGGCATACGCGAAGGCCGATATCAGGGAGATTCTCGGTGACACATTGGAAGCAATGGCGACATTGAAAGCCGATACGTTGGAGACCTCCCTTTTCCTGAATCAAGGAGATTGTTTCACGCGGCGTGCCCTCCCGCCTGCGGCGCAATTTGCTCCGGCCTTTGCGGTATGCGTTGCCGACTTTGATGCGGACGGGCATAAAGATCTCTTTTTGAGCCAGAATTTCTTTGCCACCCCCCGGTGACAGGACGTTATGATGCCGGCCGCGGACTCTGGCTCAGAGGGAATGGAAAGGGTGAGCTGACGGCAGTGTCCGGTCACATTTCCGGGGTGGAGGTCTACGGCGAGCAGCGTGGGGCGGCGGTGGCGGATTATGACAGGGATGGCCGGGTCGACCTGGCAGTCAGTCAAAACGGTTCTCCAACAAGACTGTTCAAAAACACAATAAAGCGTCGAGGTCTTCGTGTTTGGGTTGGAAGGGCCCGATGGCAACCCTTATGGGGTCGGCGCGCAGATGCGTCTGACCTATCCCGATAGCCGGGGCCCGGTGCGGGGTGTGCAGGCCGGCTCAGGTTATTGGTCTCAAAATAGCGCCGTTCAAGTACTCGGTATGAAGCAGAGGCCGACATCATTGTGGGTGCGATGGCCCGACGGAGAAGAAACCGAGAGCACCCCCCAATCGGGGATAAAGGCGGTCAAAGTTCGCCCTTCCGGCAAAACAGAATCCACCTTAAAAAAATAGGAAGGAATAGGAATAAACGAAGAGTCGATTTGCAGTATCGTATTGACAAGGCGCTGGAATATTGATAACGAGAATGACTGATTACGGATAGGCTCATTATGTTAAATCGTTCCATTTCTCTCACTTTGGGAGAGGGCTTGCTCATGGCCGCGTTACTGGCAGGCGTGCCAGTTATCGGCGTGACCCAGCAGTTAGCGGTCTTCACAGGCCACCCAACACCGTTGGCAAGGGCTCACGCCCACAACGATTATGAGCACACACGACCTTTGCTCGATGCACTCTCGCTAGGGTTTTGCAGCATTGAAGCCGATATTCACCTCGTCGAGGGGAGTCTTCTCGTGGCTCACGATCGCGAGGAAACAACGCCCGAGCGAACCCTCCAACGACTCTATTTGAATCCTCTGAAAGAACGCGTCAACCAAAACGGTGGGGAGGTCTTCAAAGAAGGACCACCGCTAACCCTGCTGGTCGATATCAAGTCGAAGGCCGTCCCGACCTATCAGGTCCTACGGCAAGCTCTTGAGCCTTACCAATCGATTCTGACACGCTTTTCGGACCAAGGAATCACCTACGGCGCGGTTACAATCATCCTGTCGGGGAATCGTCCCAAGTCCGCGCTCCGCCAAGAAGAGACCCGGTGGACCGCCTTGGATGGGAGGATTTCCGACCTGAAACGGCTGCCCTCGCCCGCGCTGATGCCGTTGATCAGTGATGATTGGGGCGACCACTTCTCCTGGAATGGCAGCGGCCCTTTCCCGGACGAAGAGTGGGCGCAACTGGAACGCCTCGTTCGCAAAGTCCATGACCAAGGGCGTCGAATCCGCTTTTGGAATCTTCCGGATAATGAAGCGGGATGGCGAGTCGCTTACGAGGCCGACGTCGACCTGATTAACACCGACAACCTCGAAGAGTTGCAGAGGTTTCTCATAAGCCGCAAGCACGGAACAGACGAATAGGAGAGGCAGTGCGTCCCCATGCGTCTATGATTCGATTTCCCTCACAGCTCTCAGCCGTTTTGATACGAACGACGAATATCGCGGCCCGCTTCGGGGAGATTCGTCGCGCGAAGCGCTTCCGCATCCGGAGCTTTCGGCTCAATGTCGAATGTTACGACGAGGATCTGACAGCACGCCTCACTGCAATGATTCAGGAGAAAATTAACAACTTACGGCGAGTGACGTATGAGGAGGTTTAGAGCCGTCCTTTGAGGATCAAGCTTCGCGATAACCTCGCGAGGCTACTTTCCCCTTACCTATAGCCCTATCAGGGGGAGGATCCCTTCCTAGAGCTTGAATGGGCGAGGCGGGTTGATCTCCGGTAAAACGCCTGGATTTGACGAACGCGGGATTGGAGCGTAATGTCGGTAGAAGGTATGGAGGGTGCAGACGGAAAAAAACGCAACCCGGTATTTGGGTGAGTGAGTTGAATCAGGCAACCTCGGAGTAAGGCGAGAAAGCAAGGTTACGGTAGAATCATGAAGGTCAAGTTGTTTTGGACTCCGGGCGAGTTAGATCGGATGGAAAAGGACATAAACCGCTGGCTTGCAGAGATGGAGGCTAATAGTCGCAACGCTGGCGCGTAAGAAGGTAAAAGGAGGTCACCGACCGATGGAAGATGCGGTAGAGTAGGGTAAGCGGTAAGGGAGGTGCATCTGGTTCCGTGGACAAAAAATGGCGACATTCGGCGCGTGCCCATGGTTTCCGATGCCCGCCGTCTCTTGACACGGATGCGCCAGGAAAGACCGGCTGAAACCGCTGACTCACACGTGCTTAGGGTCCGGGAGCGTCAGAAGTCCCTCGACCGAGCATGCCGTAAAGTCGGGGGCGCTCGCCTTACCCATCACGATCTCCGCCACTTGTTTGCCACGCGTTGTATCGAGAGCGGCGTCGACATACCCACGGTCGCTAAATGGCTCGGCCACAAGGACGGAGGCGCTCTGGCCATACGGATTTACGGCCATCTGGGTGATCAGCATTCGGCCTCAATGGCCCAGAAAGTGACTTTCTCCTAACCCTAATGTTGCAAAGTTCGCCCCGGAATTTCCGGATGTAATCAATCCGAAGCTTGTTGCTGTTCCAGTCCGAGATATCCCAGCAAGGTATCTTTGACTGCCTTGTTCGGACTCATCGTCAGCGTCAGGCGGCGCTTGGGTGCGCTCAGCCGGCCTGCACGCTGGATGAAATGGCGTCGCAGAGTGGCCATGCCTTCAAAAATCCACCTGGGGCTGCGTTTCTTAGTGGTGGCGCGAGCCTGCTTCTTGGTGTGCATCTGCAGGCTCCGGCCCAGGTTGTGAGCGACGACATTGCATAGCAGAAAAACGCTGTTCGGGATCCAGCGCTTGCGGGGATGTAGTCGAGCTGGCCTTGGGATTTTAGCTCGCCGAAGACGTTTTCTTGCTGGCCGCGACCTTCGTGAAAGGAGACGACGTTGTTCGGAGCATCCTTCTTGTTGGTGACGATGACCTTCCTGCGATTAAGGCTGGCCTGATCCATCCGCCCGAGTCCCCGACTCAACGTGGAGAAGCTCGGAATGCAATTAAGGCCCAAAAGCCGCTTGACCATCGGATCGTCCGAATAGAAAACCACGTCTCGGAACCGCCGGAAGCCCAGCAGGACATGGAGGATGAGGCAGAAAATGATCGTCGTCGGCTTGTAGGAGTCCACCTTGGGTAAATGCTCGAAGCAGCGCTTAAGCCGCCCCCAAAGATCGATGTCCCGGAAGAATTTCTGGAAGACGACCAATCCGGCGAATGAAGTCAGCTGCTGGTCTTCGAATTTTATCCTTGGAATCGAGTAAGCCTTGGTGTAAATTTCCTTCGTAGAAAACTTCATGTGGCCTCCTGTTTTGTTTGCTTATCTGGTAAAAACAATTACAATAAGGAGGCCACATGTCAACCATCAAATTGTTTACAAAAACGCCCGAAATAATGGAACTCTGAAGCTAAATCACGGTATCTTTGTCGTGACCAGGAACTAATTTTCACCTCAGGTGAAAGTTGCAAGATCCTGGCAATGACGCTCCAACCCGGAGCTGGAGGGAAACCGCCCCGTTTTCCCCCGTGCAAGTCTGCAACAACCGGGCTAATAGTCCACACTTTCACACTCCCTCGGTTGAGCATGGTTGCAAAATGTCAACTCCAATACGTGTTAACGGTGGGGTGAACAAGCGCTAGCTTGGGTTGAAATGGTCATCATTTAGACGAATTGAGATATGAGCCCGGAAATGAATCTAAACAACCACCCAGGCGAAACCGACACCCTTCTCCCACGCCGAACCTACACGATGAAGGAGACGGCGCAGATCCTGGGAGTATCATACATGACGGTTTTCCGTTTGCATAAACGCGGTCTTCTTCGAAGCTGCAAACCACTTCGTCATAAACTTTTCACCAGCGCGGAAATCGAACGATTTCTCCGAGAAAATCAAGATTAGCTGAACTACAACCGAATAAGGGGGGGAAGCGAGCCGAGCCAAATCCAAACCGGCCCGCTGCCCTACAGTTAGAGATTGAAGCTATTCCTAATGATGCCATTAACAAGCGCAACCGCACTATGAACTGGACCCAAGAGGAGTTAAGAACCATCACCAACGACATCGGGAATGTCCGCAGCATGCCGCAGCAGTTCGAGCGGCTGCTTTTGACCGCCCTTTGCCAGGCCTACCACCTTTACCTGCGTCTGCGGGATACCGTCTGCCCGGTCATTGAGGATCTGGGGGTCAATCGCTTGGATTTTTCGACGCGCTTGCTCAATGATTGCTACCGGTGGATCGATGTCTACTACCGGTATTACGAGAATAACCCACCTCCCACGGATTGCTCCATCGATATCGGGACCTTGGAATTTTTCCTCACGCTCCAGGTCCAGAGAGGGATCATCGACCACGCCGATGCCACGGCCATGGTCGAGGAGCTTTCAACCGACATGCAGGAGCTGCAACTGACCGCGGAGTTCCGGGAGGCTTGGTCACCTCACCCGCCTTCCAGGAGTGGATCGAGGTTAAATCCCTCCATTATGAGGCCAACCTGATCGTTCGGCTTTCCCGAGAGGGGACCCTGCGCAAGCGGCATCTCCAACGATCGGTGGCGCTTCCGCCAAATGGCACACTTATTTCTTTACAGAGCTTAATGGCGTCCGCCCTTGCGATATTCGGGGGTGTCAGCGGGGGTGGCAAGACAACATGGGCCAGCCAATTTTTGGCTACGCGAAAGGGATCCGAGATCGTGGAGGGACACTTGATGGTTGATCATGTGCATGCGCTGATATCGATCCCGCCGAAATATGCGGTCTCGCAGGTGGTGGGATTCATCAAAGGAAAGAGTG
>JAHEOI010000325.1 GCA_018610125.1 Verrucomicrobiota bacterium | reverse complement strand
GGGGTCACCGTGATTGTCGACCCGGAAAGCTGCCACTACCTCGGCGGCACAACGATCGATTTCAAAGACGATATCAACGACAGCGGCTTTAAAATCACGAATCCGAACGCACGCGAATCTTGCGGATGCGGCAAATCGTTTGAGGTTTGACCTCATGACGTTTTATTAATCGTTGCCCAAGTTCCTGGATGCAGAATTAATTTAGATGCGGCTGCCAGCCGCTTTATCCGTAGCCTTTTTGTGCAGGAACTTTTGCAAGGGCTGATACCTCATCATGATTTCAAAGAGACAGGGGGGAGCCGCCCCGCCGGCAAGGTCAGAAGGGTGCCAACCATAAGAGATAAATCCTATCATGCTTGCGCTTGTGGCTCTCTTCCGGCAGTTTGAGCGGAGTCTCCGACGCAGCGATCCGACAAAGCCGGAAACCAAGCTCTTTGCCGGCCACCGAGGCGTGGGCAAGACTAGCGAGCTCTATCGCCTGAAAGCAGGTCTCGAACGCGCCCCCCAAGGGCAACCTTTTCAAGTCTTATTCTTTGATGTCAGCGAGGCACTCGACGTTAACGATCTTGATTTTCCGGATTTGCTCGTGCACACGGCTTCGCAAGTGCTTCGGCAGTTCAGGGCGTCCAAGACACCCGGATTCGACGGCGCATCACAACTGCTCAGCCGCGTCTGGGACGACCTTAGATCAATTCTCGGGTCAGATGTCGAGATTAGAAACGTATCCCTCGAAACAGGCTTTGGCCAACTTACGACGGAAATTCGCAACCGACCCAATTCGCGCTCCCATTTGCGCGAAAAGATCGAACGCCAAAGCACGAACCTTCTCAACGCGGTCAATGACCTGCTTATGCAGGCGTCGGTCTCCCTTACGAGCCAGGGGAAGGCCGGATTGGTTCTCCTCATCGATGGTCTTGACAAACTAGTTCGCCGCGAAGTGGCTCAAGGAAGGACGACACACGATCGCCTCTTTATTGATCGGTACGACCAACTTGCCAGCCTCAACGCACACCTCGTCTACACCGTCCCGATCTCACTCATCTATTCGGCCGAATGCGCCCAACTTGAAGTCGGGATTGGAGAGCACAACACCCCGGTCTCGATGATTAATCTGCGGGGGAGAAATCACGGAAAAGTTGCCTCCGAAACTCCGGGGATGAACAAGATGCGTGAAATGCTGGAAGCCCGCTGTCAATACGCCGAGGTCGACTTTACGACGGCCTTTGAGACCAACGAAAGCATCGAATACCTTTGCAAGATGAGTGGCGGTCACCCACGCCACCTGATGATGTTCGTGCAATCGGCGCTCGATGAGCTTGACGAACTTCCCATTACGCTTGACGCTGCTCAAAAGGCTGTAAAAAAGTACGGTAACTCGCTACGTCGCGAAATCCCGGCCGACTTCTGGCCGCTGCTCCGGGAATTCGACCAGCCGCAGAGCACAATTGGGAATGATGAGAGGTACAAGCAGATGCTGTACCTGCTACACGTGTTCGAGTACATGAACGGCGAGCCCTGGTATGAAATCAACCCCGTCATCCGAACCCTCGGCCCATTCGGCTCAGCAACTAAACCCACTTGAGGACGAGGCCGTCTCACAGTCGCTACGGTCGCTTCGTCGCGGTCTACAGCGGGCGAACCGGTTCTCCCTATTCATTGCCGTCTGCAACAGCCCCGCACTGCGCGATAAGTTGATCGAGTCATTGCGTGAATCCATGCCCGATCAATTGCTTAAGGTGGTTTCCCTCGCTGCCAGCGCCGCGCATCCATTGGAGACGGCACTCGATGCAGTCAGAGATGAGGAAGGGGCGCCGGATGCCATCATGTTGATTGACCTTGAGAAGGCGATTCGCTCGGAGCATGAGGCAAATCCGACAATTGCCGCGCTAAACCTAAGCCGCACCCGTTGGTCGAACGAAATCACCCGCCCGGTTGTTCTCTGGGTTCCCGAATACCTTTATTCCCTGCTGGCACGCAAGGCGCCCGACTTCATGGATTACCGTAGCGACGTGATCTTCTTCCGGGACGGGCCGACAGTCCCGAACCCACTGCTCCCTCTTGAATCCCGATTCTGGTCTGGCGGAACGGACGGGCAAATGCCTGCTAACCAGCGCAGGGAACGAATCGCTGAGCTCAAGTCACGCCTCAAGCCACTTGAAAATACCGAGAACCGTCACGCTCTGAGCGCCTGTTCGACCTGGTCGTCAGAATTGGGGAACCACTTTTACCTGCTTGGAGACGTCAACGACGCCGAGGCGATGTATCAAAAAGCCCTCAGGATCGATGAGCAGCTTGGGCACCTCAAAGGCATGGCCAGGGACTACGGCAATCTCGGTAACATCATGCAAACCCGTGGCAATCTCGACGGGGCGCGTGAGTTTTGGATGAAGGCCCGTGATCTCTTTGCGCAGCTCGGCGCCCAGCACATGGTCGATAAGGTTGAAAGGCTTCTTCAAACCCTGCCCCAGTCAGGCTGATCGGCTTCCTTATATTTCCTGTCGCAGATAAGAGATAAGGAATTCGCGCTTTTCATGATCAGGTCAGCCCATTCGGGCGACGTCAAGCTTGGGCCGGGACGGATAAGACCCTTCCTAACCTCACGTCGCCATCCCCGTTATGGAGCAACGGCACTCCGCTGCCGTCCGCTTTCAGAGAGTCCCTCTCGGGCCCTGGAGCCCCATCGAGCCCCCTCCGAGCGATCTTCGAAAACGCTTGACTAGGCTTCAGGAGAAAGCCTATTCTTTGAATGTTTGGGGAGCCAACCGGGACAGCGAGGCTGTACGAAGGCTGAGAGTTTTACTCGTGGTGGGTAAAAGACCCTTAGAACCTGGTCCAGGTAATGCTGGTGTAGGGAAACAGCGCTTTTAGAGCCCACTTATTTCCCGCCAGTGTCCCGGAGCCCTGGAACGTATAAACACGAAACCGATTGTGCCGGGTCATTGTTAACTGCTTATGATACGATCTCAGAGCGAAGGCGAAGCCCATCGTCGAAATCAGCTACCGAATTCCAAGAAAATTTACCTATCAGGAGAGCTCTATCCCGAGATTCGCGTGCCGTTTCGCCAAATCGAGCTTAGCCCGACCCAATCTCGATCCGGAGAGGAGGAACCGAATGCCCCGTTTCCGGTTTATGACACGAGCGGTCCTTGGGGAGATCCCGAACAAGCCTGTGATGTCGAGAAAGGAATTGATCCCTTGCGTCGGGACTGGATCCTTTCGCGGGAGGTGACGGAATACGAAGGACGCCCCTTAAAGCCCGAAGATAACGGTTACCTGAGTCAACGGCACGCTCAGCTTAGCGCCAAGAAGGAGGGCGGCAACCGCGTACCCGAATTCCCGGGCCTCAACCGGGAGCCGCTCCGAGCCCGATCCGATGCCAATGTGACCCAGCTCCATTACGCCAGAAAAGGGATTATCACCCCGGAAATGGAGTTCATAGCGATCCGTGAAAATTTGGGTCGCCGGCAAGCATTCACACCATCGTATCAGCGCGCCACCGGGGCGCCGGGGATTCGAGCCAAGGCGCAAACCGGACCGACGCATCATCTCAACCACCAACATCCGGGAGCAAGCCGGGGGGCCAACATCCCCGACCATATTACTCCCGAGTTTGTCCGCCAAGAGGTCGCCCAGGGCCGGGCCATTATCCCGGCCAATATCAATCACCCTGAGAGCGAGCCGATGATCATCGGGCGAAACTTTCGGGTCAAAATCAATGCCAACATTGGCAATTCGGCCGTGACCTCGAGCGTCGAGGAAGAGGTCGAAAAGATGCGATGGGCGACCCACTGGGGGGCGGACACGGTCATGGACTTATCCACCGGCAAAAACATCCACGCCACCCGTGAGTGGATCATCCGAAACTCCCCAGTCCCGATCGGCACGGTCCCGATTTATCAAGCATTGGAAAAGGTCAGTGGAAAAGCCGAGGAGCTTACGTGGGAAATCTTTCGGGATACCCTGATCGAGCAAGCCGAGCAAGGGGTCGACTACTTCACGATTCATGCTGGGGTACGCCTCGCTCATGTCCCACTGACCGCCCAACGTGCATGTGGGATCGTGAGTCGTGGCGGCTCGATTATGGCCAAATGGTGCATCGCACACCATCAGGAGAATTTCCTCTACACCCATTTTGAGGAGATCTGCGAGATCATGAAGGCCTACGATATCAGCTTCAGCCTTGGTGACGGTCTTCGTCCCGGGGCCATTGCCGATGCCAATGATGAAGCCCAACTTGCGGAGCTGGAAACCTTGGGTGAGCTCACTCAGATCGCCTGGAAGCACGATGTTCAAGTGATGATCGAGGGACCGGGCCACGTCCCAATGCACTTAATTCAAGAGAACATGGACCTCCAACTCGAATATTGTGGTAAAGCGCCGTTCTACACACTCGGCCCGCTCACCACCGACGTTGCGCCGGGCTACGATCACATTACCAGCGGTATTGGTGCCGCCATGATCGGCTGGTACGGCTGTGCCATGCTATGTTACGTCACCCCTAAAGAGCACCTTGGTCTCCCCAACAAAGAGGATGTCAAGGAGGGGGTAATCGCGTACAAAGTGGCTGCCCACGCCGCAGATCTCGCCAAGGGGCACCCCGGGGCGCAGGCGCGCGATAACGCCCTGAGCAAGGCCCGCTTCGAATTTCGGTGGCGGGACCAGTTTAATCTCAGCCTCGATCCCGAGACCGCCCAGGCCTACCACGATGAAACCCTCCCTCAGGAAGGGGCAAAGACAGCCCACTTCTGCAGTATGTGCGGCCCGCACTTTTGCTCGATGAAGATTACCGAGGAAGTCAGGGAGTTCGCAGCCGCACGCGGGCTTACGGAGCAAGAGGCCCTTAAGCAGGGAATGAACGAGAAATCCCAGGAATTCCGGGAACAAGGAAGCCAACTCTATACCAAGGCCGATTAAGGGGCTTTTCCCCCCCTAAACCCAATTCTTTCTTTACTTCGCCTCATCCGCACCCTTCGCGGGTCAATCCTCGTTTCCCTTCCGTGAAAGGGGCCCCCGCGAAGGGCGCCAAGTATGCGAATGTGGGGAACCGCCACGTGTCTTTGAGCAAGCTGGAGCCTTCCTTTCATGTTTTGCTGGTTGAAGGCCGCTTGCAATCCGGGTAAATTTGGCATAGATCTCGTGGTTATGCTGGAGCAGGCGCAATGTTTGAGTCTCACTGCACCCTCTTTTCGGGAGGAAGACCTGATTGCGTACTCACTCTTGCTCTTGCTGGGCCTTGTCGTCGCGTTAGGCGGCATTTGCATCGTATTGGTCCTTCACTGGCTTAAGACCCGACACTTCCAGCAGCCGCTGTCCAAATCGAAGACAAGCCATAAACAAGAGCCTCCGGAGGTCTGCCCTGCCTATTTTGACCCACCCAAGCGATGGCTCGCCATCAAACAGAACGAGGTCGAGTCCGTACAGCGAGCCCTCAAGCTCCGAAACCTGCGCCCATGCAGCTTGGAGGAAGGATTCCGGCTCAATGAGGAACATTCCCTTTTTCTCACGCCGTCGTTGGATGGCTGGGTGCTCGTTATGGGGCCGGTTTTGCTGCAGCTTAGTGAAGAGCCGGACCTCTGCTTTCACTTCATGCGTCGCATTAGTTACAAGCTTGGGCTGGTGCAATTCTTCGAAGCGGACCGGATTGTAAATCACCATTCCTGGGTTTTGGCCAGTGACGGCGACATTATTCGGGCTTATTCCTGGAACGGTGAAACAGTCTGGAACCAAGGCAAGCGGACTTCCGCGGAGAAGCGACTCGGTTTGGTGTGCCTGGATTACGGCGAAATGGAACCGACGAGCGTGGTTACGGCCTCCGAGCCGATCAAGAGCAATGTCGAAAAGATCCACTTGCTAGCCCGGGAATGGAGCCTCGATCCAACCCAGATGTCTCCGACCCACTCAGAGGCCGAAATCGGGATTGTCGGTCGATTCGACTTACGCACCCTGGTCTTCGAGATGTAAAAGCCAAGCAACGCCTCGCTAGACCAGTCGCTTGTATTTCTTATCGGCTCCCAACTTGGCAACCAGCTCCTTAATCTTCTGGGCCTCCTGTTGACTGGCGACCAATGTTGCATCATCGGTCTGCACGATAATGGAGTCCGATAAGCCCACCATCGCAATCGGAGCACGATGGTTCTTGCGGGCATCCACAATAATATTCCTTTGAGAATCGATTTCGACCACGTCGCCCATTACGTAATTCCCATCCGCATCCGGCGTAAGGTGATGGGCCAGTGCCGGCCACGCGCCGAGGTCATCCCAGTTAAAGCTGCCGTCGGCAACGACGAATCGATCGACCTTTTCCAGGAGCGCGTAGTCGATCGAGATCTTTTGAATCTTAGGGTATTCCCGGGCCAAGGTGCGATCCAATTGTGAGCCGTCGACCTTTTTCATCCAGCGCTCACACGCGCGGGCCATTTCAGGCTGATGCCGCTGGAGCCCCTGAAAGATGGTGCTGAAGGACCAGATAAACATCCCGGCATTCCACCGATAAGCCCCGCTCTTGAGGTACTTGACAGCGGTTTCGTAATTCGGCTTTTCGACGAATTTCTTTCCTTGGAAAAAGGTCGTCGACATCTCACCGGCGTTTTCCGGAGGGCTCAATTGTGGACCGCACTCGATGTAGCCGAATCCGGTCGCGGGCTCGGTCGGCTGAATCCCAATCGTCACGATATCCCCGCCATGCTTTGCCCAGTCAAACGCGTCGCTCAGCACCTGCCGAAACGTTTGCGGCTCAGAGATAACGTGGTCGGCGGGTAGCACAGCCATGACGCCATCCTTTGAGCGAGCTCCCACCAGCGCCGCTCCCAAAGTCACAGCAGCGCAGGTGTCCCTGCCGATGGGCTCGGCAACGACATTTTGATCGGGCACCTTGGGAAGCTGCTTTCGAACCTCGTCGACCTGCAAGCGGTTGGTTATGACAAAGATATTTTCCGGGGGAACCAGCGAGGCAACTCGCCCCACAGCATCCTGCAGAAACGATTGCTTCCCCAAAAGCGAAATAAGCTGCTTTGGCGTCTTCTCTCGGCTAACCGGCCAGAAACGCTCTCCACGGCCTCCGGCCATCACTACGACGAATCGATCCTTCTTATTCACCCGTTTCTTCATACGCTTTACCTCCCTTCGATCTATTATCCCTTAAGCGGTCGAACAAGCGACTCAACAAACTCGGCAACATGCGGTACCAAATCTTGACTCTTCCCCGAACGGGCAATCTCATTGACGATCGCACTGCCGACGACAACGGCATCCGCGTGTTGTGCCACCAACTCGGCCTGATCCGGCGTGGAAATCCCGAACCCGACCGCAATCGGCAGCGTGGTGTGGTGTCGAATTTTCGACGTCATCGTTTGGATCGTGTCCGAGATCGTCGTTTGCATCCCGGTCACTCCCTCCCGCGAGACATAGTAAATGAAGCCGGTCGAATGCGGGGCAATCGTCCGGATCCGCTCGTCCGGCGTGGTTGGGGCGATCAAGAAAATCAGTGCCAGGCCATGCTCCCGCATTGTGGTCTCGTACTCTTCGGCTTCTTCCGGAGGCAGATCAAGGATCAACAGCCCATCCACTCCGCTTTCGGCGGCCTCCCGAACGAATCGGCCTACACCCCAACGGTATAAGAGATTGTAATAGACATACAGCACAATCGGGATCTCGGAGCTTTCCCGGATCTCGGCGACGGTCTCCAGCACTTTTGGCGGGGTCGTTCCCGACTGCAATCCGCGCTGGGCAGCCAATTGGTTCACCAGGCCGTCAGCCAAGGGATCGCTGAACGGGACCCCCAATTCCAAGACATCCACACCGATCTTATCGAACGCGATAGCGAGCCGTTTGGTCGCATCCAAATCGGGGTCACCGGCCCCGATGTAAGCGATGAAGCCCTTTCCTTGATTCGCTTTAAGTTGCCTGAAACGCTCCGTTATTCGATTCATCTGGGTAGGATATTCCAAAGTTGGGAGAGCTCATTCAAGAGCAAGTTGATCTCGCCACGCAGACCAGCATAAGCGTAGCCCCTCAAGGGTCAGGCCCGGCTCCACCCGGGCAATTTCCGGAACGCCTTCAGCAATCAGGTAAGCCCCGCCGCCGGTTGCGATCACCGGTACCGATTCATCCCCCAGCTCCTCCCTTAAACGCTTTAGGATCTCCTTGATCAGGCCCCCATAGCCATGTACCGCACCGCTCAACATGGCCTGTTCGGTATCCTTCCCGATGACCTGGCGAGGTTCCCGGATCTCGATCTTGGGAAGCAACGCCGTTTTTTCATGGAGATAATCGGTCATTGCGCTCAAGCCGGGGGCTATGACGCCGCCGACGTAATTGCCGTTTCCGTCAACGACGTCGAATGTGACCGCCGTCCCCAAATCCACCACGATGATCGGAGCGCCGAAATGCAATTTGGCAGCGATGGCATTTGCCAAACGGTCGGGGCCGATCGTTTCCGGATTCGGGTAATCGATTCCGACACCGGTTACTGTCTCGGCGGTCAGCTCTCGACACGTTAAGCCTCGCTCCTCACGGAGGATCCGTTCAACGATCCCGGTCAACCGCGGCACCACGCTGCAGATCGCGGCGCCCTCCAACTCCGTGAGCCATTTCTCCCCCACAAACCGATCCAACTCGCCGGAAGCCCGCGAGCTTTCCCATACCTCTCTCCGGAAGCTCCATTCCCACTCGACCCGTTGGTCACTTCCGAATCCGAGATGAGTATGGGTGTTCCCAATATCGATCAGCAGAATCAAATCGTCGGCTCGGCCGGGTGACGTCATTGCTGACGGAGGATCCGAAGTGCGATCTCCGTCTCATAAGTCGGCGAATGGACCGTTCGCGGTTTGCCTTGGCTGGATACGCGAGCCTCTTTCGCAACCTCACCCGTCAAGGGATTGACCCATTCCACCTGATATTTCCCGTTTGGCAGCAAAAGAGTCAGTTCCAGCTTCTCGCCGCCGAAGAAATAGGCTGCGTACTGTTGCCCGTCCTCGCTGAGCCCATATGGATGCACCTTCTCAGGAACACCATCCCGAATAAAGTCCGTATCGGGATGCATCGAGACGAAATCAAAGGAATCAATGAATTCCTTGAGCACTTCCAATTGCCGTCTCAATGTCGCTCCGCCACCCCCGGGCTGACTATCGGGATAGGCAAATGTTCCATCTTCATGCCCCACAGTGAATGAATAGTCCAGATTATTGTAAAGAGCACCCCCCGCCAGAATGAATTGCCAGCCTTCCCGCCGGTAGTGCGTATCCCCTGTGCCGCGAAACCCCGTCTCATTGTCGCCAATCGGCTTATCCAAGGCGTAATTCATCGCAACCGTTTTGGGAGGGGTCGCATAATGGAAGTTAAATATAGAGATTGCCGAATGAGGCGTCGTCACCTTTTTCTTATCATTGGCGACATTTCGAGAAATCAGATGCGCCTGTGCAAGGTCCTCTTCAACTTTGGCGATCAGCTCGGCAATGTGATATTGCCATTCCTTTGTCACGCCCCCAAAATAAGGCTCATTGCAAACCTCGTAGTAGAGGTTGTCAAACCCATTGAGCTCTCGCACGATTTTCTTGGTCATGGCTTCCTGAATCGCCAAGAGCTTACCGCTTTTCTCGAGGGTATAGACGTCGGTCCGATCGACCGCTCCCACACCGTTGACGTTGTTTTTGGCATTCAGTGGACTCAGTCGCCATTGCTTTTGCTCGTAAAAAGGGCAAAACAGGCAAACCTCAACCACCACACCCCGCTCCGAAGCCTCTCGAACAAAATCGCGAAGCCGTTCAAAGTAATCCGGGTCCCACTGCTTGAGGTCGAACTTGTTGCCGCCGTTCGGATATCCCGGGGTTTCGCTCCGCGCCCACGGGGCAAGAAACTGATTCGGTTCGGGCGCCAGGGTATTCTTGGCAATGTCGAATGCTCCCTGAGGCTCCACGTAAGCCCCCGAAAAGACCCGGGTATTATTGAAGCCATGCTTCTCCAGCGTCTTGAGGTATTCTTGATAATCAAACGCCCGATTCAAGACGGCTCCGTAATGTTCGGCTGAAGTGATCAGCAGCGTTGGCTCCCCTTCAAATAGGAAATAATGCGGATTCTCCGGATGCAACGAAAATGGCTTGGTCTCAGCTCCGGTGCTGCCCAAAGCCGCGGTAACAAAAACCAATGTGCCGAAAATGCCGAATAGGAAGAAGCCCCGAAAACCGGGTGATGTTGAATCGTGCCGTCGCCGCCATTTCATGTCGATCAGGCTACCCAAGCCCCTCTCGGAAGGCAAGCCTGAACGGGCGACAGAAAAGGTCAAAAGAAGGGAAATACGACCGCTACCCGCGGAGCAACCGGCAACTGACCGACCAACGTGCCACCGACGGGGCGAGCTTCCATTCGCCGTGGGAACTTCTTCGATCGACGGGGTACCCGCTGCTTTTGGATTGGGCTGCATAAGGGGAAGGAGCGGACCGCAACGGAGTGCGGTCCCTACCAGGCAAGGTTGCGGGGCGCATGGTGCCTCAGCCTGTGAGAAACATTGCTCAATCATGAGAGCCCCCCTGATTCACTCCGCGCTGTACCCGGGCCGAGGCTACAATCGGTTCACGGAGATTTGACCTCGAGCTCGGGGAATAGACTTTGAAAGTCTTTAGTATTATTGGTAAGTATACCTCCAAAGCGGCAAGCAAATGCTCCAATCAAGATGTCGGCGACTGGACGCTTTCGAGCTCGCTGTTGTCGTTTTCGGGTAACATATTGCCACCATTTTTCAGCAGCGACTTGGTTATCCCGGATGGACCACGCTTCTTCGTAGTTGATATGGAGACCCACCAAAAACACCTCCAGGCTCATCAGATCCCCTAAAAAGAGGGGGCTTAATTCCACATAGGAAATGGGGGATATCACCAATCGATTCGGGCGCTCGGACTCCAACAGCTCAAAGGCGGCTTCAGCGCCAGGCGAAATTCCCTCACCGACATCAATGACTAGGTTTGTGTCCACGACCCAAGTCACCTTAATCCTCGTCCCCTTCTCGAAGCTCCCCCATCCAGTCGTGGGTGGATCGGGGATCTTCTTGCCGAAATCGAGCCGCAAACCCAATCAATTCTGTCCGGGATGTCGGCGGTGCATGAAGCACCTTAAGCCGCAGCTCGGTATCGGAAATCCTTTCCCAGACAAGCTTCTGACCCGCCTTGAGGCGGAGCTGTTGGCGCAAGGAAGCCGGGAGCGATACCTGCCCACGCTCTGTTAATGTTACCTTAAAACCGCTCACATTGTTACATGATATCATGTAATCTTACATGTCAAATGTCGCAATCCACGCCTCCCCACGCTCACCTTGGGTTAAGTCCTCGCTTCACTTCCGACTCGCCCGCTTTTGTTTTTTCTTGGTCGTTTTGGTTGTTTGCCCAACCAGCTCCATCAATCGAAGCCCGTTTTTCACAGCGTAGCCATTCGCATCGTTATTGAAGTAGACGAAGGCATCACTTCCCCCATTGACGCATTCTTTCAGCCATTCCGCATCCCGCTTTAACTGCTGCTCAGAGTAGCTTGAAGCATAACGTTCTTCCGGACCATGGCGCCGCACGAAGACGAAATCACTGGTTACCGGCCCCGTAATTTTCAGCTCGGACCAATCGGCCAGCACTAACGAAACGCCGTATTTCCGAAGGATGTCAAAGCACTCGTCGCAGTTCCAGGTCGGGTTACGGACCTCCAATGAGGCACGAAGATTGGGAATGATATCCTGTTCTCGAACAAACCGGAAAAACGCGTCCAACCGTTCTGCGTTAAATTTCCAGGCGCCAGGCAATTGAAACAAGACCACCCCCAATTTCTCGCCCAAGCCCTTTGCATTCTCCAGGAAGTTGACGACCGAGGTTTCAGGATCTTTGAGCTTCTTGATATGAGTAATGTAGCGACTGGCCTTGATTGCAAAGGAGAACTTGTCCGGGCTTTCCTCGCGCCAATTCTCGAACACTCGCCTGGAAGGCAGGTTATAGAACGTGTTGTTCATTTCAACCGTGTTAAAGTGTTGGGTATAATACGAGAACCACTCCCCCTGTTTCAAGTCGGAGGGATAAAACACATCGTTTGCCCAATGCTTGTAATTCCAACCGCTGGTTCCAATGAAAACACGCCCCGCCATACCTTTTTTTCGCCGGTTTGCTTCTGTCGCGTTTGCTCCGTCCAGCACGTTATCCCACAGCGAAACCGATTTCCAGCACAATACAGGGGAGTGCAAGCACCCGCAAAAAAGGTTATTGTGAATACGATGCTGGTGTTGAGCAACAATCACTTTAGTCAGATCCGGACGTTAGGGCTGGATGGGCGTCCCAACGAAGTGTGCGGTCTCTTGGCCGGGACGGCCTTAGGAGCCCGGGATGGGGCTCAGGTGCTGAGCGCGCGGTCTATCTACCCGATCGACAACGTCGACCGTAGCCCCGTCACGTTTCGAATGGACCCGAGGCAACAGTTTCAAGCAGAGAAAGCGATCGATAACCGCGGCCTCCAAACCGTCGGTATCTTTCACACGCACCCTGCGAGTCCGGCGTACCCATCGGAGACGGATGTAGCTCGGGCCCATTGGGAAGACAGTACCGAGCTGCTATTTCCGGAGGCGATTTTTCTTATCCTCTCTCTTCAGGATGCAGCCCGGCCCGATTTTCGTGCCTTCAAGATTCAAGGGCGACGCGTTCCCGATGATCTCCAAGAAATCCCTATTGTTCTAACCTCACGCTTTCATCAATCCGTCCCCGCCGAGATCGATGCCAATCCTGGCTGATCCCGTCCAGGCAATCCCCCAACACTGCAGCGCGCATTTCTTGAACTCGTCGATCATGATTGTTCCCCATTTCGCAAAGACTTCCGTTCGGTCTTGGCACTCCCGATCATTTGTTGCCCAAGCTTCCCGGCTGCTCGCATTCCTCGTCGCAATCGGCGTTTCCGCCCTGATGGACGTTGACGCCCAGCCGGTTCGGATCACCGAGCTGCTTGCCGCCAACCAAGAGACCTTCAACGATGATGACGGAGACTTTGTGGACTGGATAGAGCTTCACAATGAAAGCGGCCAGAGTATCAATCTCGAGGGATGGTTCCTTACGGACGATCGGGATGATCCGACTCAATGGGAATTCCCTTCGTTTAAGCTCCCTCGCCGAAGCTTTCGCATTGTCTTTGCGTCGGACAAGAATCGCGTGGAGCCCGGAGCCCCCCTGCATACCAATTTTCAGCTCGACCAAGCAGGGGAATATCTGGCCCTGGTTAATCCGGCCGGAGAGATTGTCTCCGAATATGATTTCCCACGACAGAAAGCCGATGTTTCGTACGGCGTCGGACGTCCACGCGGCGAACGCATCGCGCTAATTGACCCTCCTTCAAGGGCGAACGCTTGGATTCCCTCCCACAGCTTCTTCGACGAAGTTTGGATGAGTCGGAGCTTTGATGATCGTGACTGGCGGTCCGGATCCACAGGGGTCGGATACGATTATGGGGACCTGATTGAGCTAAATGTGGAAGAGATGCACCAATCCAATGGATCCGTGTATGTGCGCGTCCCGTTCGAAATCGATCCCCTGCCGTCACTTAGGCAATTAATCCTCCGCCTCCAATACGACGATGGGGCCATTGTCTATTTGAATGGGAAAGAGGTCTTTCGTGCCAATGCCCCTGATGGGGCGCGATGGAATTCGACGGCGACCGGCAATCGGCCCGACTCCGCGGCGCGATCGCCGACCGAAATCGATCTAACTCCGCACATCGAACATCTCCGGGAGGGACACAACCTATTGGCAATCCATGGATTGAATAAGAGCCTTGACAGTTCGGATCTTTTAGCCCGACCGGAGCTCGTCGGTGTCCTCGAGCCGGATGAGCCGGAGCAATCCGGCTATTTCTTTCGCCCTACCCCACGTGCCTTGAATCCGGCGTCCGTCCCGAAGCTCCTCGCACCACCCCGACTCTCGGAACCGAGCCGAACGTTTCAAAACGAGCTGACCGTTCAAGCAACCTTGCCTGCGAAAGCCCCGGAAGAGGCCACACTGCGTTACACAACCGACGGAACCATTCCGACCGCCACGGCGGAGCCCTACACCGGTCCGATCCGCCTAAACACCACGGCACAGCTCCGAGCCCGTGCTTTCGGTCCGAATGGCGGTCGAAGCCGTACGGTCGGCGCGGCCTATATCAAGCTCGGTAAGGACGCGGCCGATTTCTCGTCCAACCTCCCGCTCGTCGTCGTTGACAATTTCGGTCAAGGCCGTCCCCTTCAAGATCCAAAGCAGAATGCCTTCATGGCGATCTTCGAACCTTACGAGGCGCAAGGCGGCCGGAGCATGCTTACTGAGCCACCGCATTCCGCCACCCGGATCGGCGTCGAAGTCCATGGCTCCAGCACTGCCGGGCGTCCCAAGTTCTCCATGAGCTTTGAAGCCCGGAACGCGCGTGACGCCGATAAAAACGTCAGCCTGCTGGGGCTTCCCGGCGAATCCGATTGGCTCCTCTGGGGCCCCTATAACTTTGACCGCGCCATGATGCGTAATCCGCTCATTTACCGGCTGAGTAATCAGGTCGGTCGCTACGCCGTTCGCACCCGGTACGTTGAAGTCTTTTTCAATCCGGACGGTGATTCGCTTCGGCGGGAGGACTACTTTGGCGTCTATGTCTTGATGGAAGATATCACCCGCGATGACGATCGAGTCGCCATTGAAGAATTGTTCGTCGACCATACGCAAAGGCCCGGAGTGACAGGGGGCTACATCTTGAAAATCGATCGCCCGGATCCCGGCGATCAAGGGTTTCGGGTTGGCGGACAGCGCATCCAGTATCACGAGCCTACAGAAACCGAAATCGAGCAACCCATCCGTCACCCCCAGCAAGAATACATCCAAGGATTCTTCCGCCGGTTTACCGAGGCCTTGCACAGTTCCAATTTCCGAAATCCTATCGGTGGGTATCGGCCATTTCTCGATGTCGACGCCGCCATTGATCACCACCTCCTCAACGTATTGGCTTTCAATGTCGATGCCTTGCGACTCAGCACCTACATGACTAAACGTCGCGGGGGTCAGTTGGTATTCGGACCAATATGGGATTTCGACCGCTCCATGGGATCCACCGATGGCAGGGACGCCAACCCTCGGGTCTGGCGCGCCCAAACGGGGGACAAGGGAACGGATTTTTTCAATTACACATGGTGGGACCGTTTGTTCCAAGACATTGATTTCTTCCAACGCTATATCGATCGATGGCATGAGCTGCGGCAAGGTGCCTTCAGCCTTGAAAACATCCATGGAATGATCGACACGATCGCATCACGTCTTGCGGAAGCCCAGCCGCGAGACCTCGATCGGTGGGGTCAGACACCGAGATTCGGCGGCTATGACGGGGAGATTGCCCATTTGAAGCAATGGCTGGCCGATCGAGTCGATTTCATTGACAGCCAATTTGTCGAGCCGCCGGAGCCAGAGCCCGAGGGCGGTCTTATTTCGCCCGGGGCCGAGATTACCATGACCGCTCCGGGTGAGGGTACGATTTACTACACTCTCGATGGCAGTGATCCCCGGCAGTCAGGTGGGGAAATCGCCGAAAGGGCACGAGCGTATCAGCAAGCGATCCGCTTACAAGAAGCGCAACAGCTTACGGCGCGCGTCTTCGACCCGAGTCATGAAAGTTTGACCGGACCGGGCAACCCGCCATTGACCAGCCATTGGTCACCGCCAATTCAAGCCCGCTTTTCAATTGAGCCGCCACCCGCCCAACACAGCCTGATTGTCTCCGAGCTCCACTACAATCCGCTTCCCCCAACGCCGCAAGAGGTGACTTCCGACAGCTCACGGGTCAACAACGATTTCGAATTCCTAGAATTGAAGAACATCGGCCCGGAGACGATCGACCTTGCGGCAAGCCGGTTGACCGGCGGGGTCGAATACACCTTCACGCCTTCGAAGGCCGAAACCCTGGCGCCGGGAGAAGTCGTGTTGCTTGTCAACGACCGAGCGGCCTTCCATGCGCGGTATGGCACGTCTCAAAAGATCATTGGCGAATTCCAAGGAAGCCTTTCGGATACGGGAGCGCGTCTTCGACTTGTCAGTGCCGATGATCAAACCGTTTTCGACTTTCAATATCGGAATACGTGGCATCCCGCCACCGACGGACACGGCTTTTCGCTGACGGCAAGAAAAGCCGGGGGGACCAGCCGCATTCGG
>JAHEOI010000324.1 GCA_018610125.1 Verrucomicrobiota bacterium | reverse complement strand
CTCTGGGATGCGCCCTCGTCGCGCCTTGCATCTGGCTCGGTGGCGCTCCCGCCAAATGGCACACTTTTTTCTTGACAGACCCTAACCGGGGGCGTCACCGAAAAGCAACGCGGAGCCGTTTCCGATCCGACCGGTTGAATAACAGGAACTCCTCCGGGAGAAAGGAACCTCAAAACGAGAGGAGCTGTTGAATCGACCTTTGCGACTTGATGGGACTGACGAGGGCCAAATTGAGCCGTGAAGGTCGAAAGAAGTCATTGGCAACAGAGTGGATGTCGCGTGGCTTGACGGCGTGGAGCAAGTCTTGAACGGTTGCGGGTGCGGCGATGCGGTCATAGCCGAGCAGCTGCTCTCCCAGCCAAATCATTTGATTCTCGGTATTTTCGAGACTGAGATCCATTTGCCCAATCAAGTAATCTCGAGCCAGCTTGAGCTCGGCGTTGCCGGGGGCCCGATGGGTCAACCGGCCGAGCTCTCGCATGATCAGCTTGATGGATTGCTGAAGCTGGCTTGTTTCCACCCCGGCCGAGATGGTCAGGAGTCCGGTGTCTTCAAAGAGGTTGAGGGCACTGTAAATCGAGTAGACGAGCCCGTGATCCTCCCGGATTACCTGGAACAGTCTGGAGCTTGAGTGCTCGCCCAGCAGCGTGCTGAGGAGAAAGAGTGCGAAGCGGCGCTTGTCGTGCCGGGATCCGGTCCGAACACCGAGGGCCAGTTGCGTCTGTTCGGTCTCTTTGGTCTGTAAGCGGATCCTGGGACGCTTTTGAGAAGATTTCGCTTTCAACGGCTTGGCCGATTGACCCATTGGGAAGCGCTCTTCGTAAGGCAGGATTGCTTGGACGACCTGCTCGTGCTCAATGCGCCCGGCAACGGCCATGACGAGATTCGGTGCGACATAGTGTTTCCTGTGGAAATCCAGGAGATTGTCGCGATCAATGGCATCCACGGTCTCCGCAGTACCGGTGATCGGGCGTCCCAACGGGTGGTTGGGCCATGCCATTTGATCCAATAGCTCAACCACTTGCTGTTGTGGCTGGTCATTGTACATGGCCACCTCTTCCTTAATGACGCTACGCTCTTTCTCGAGCTCGTTCGGATCGAAGCGCGGCGCCAATACCATGTCGAGAAGTACATCAAGGAGTACCGGCAAGGCGGCGTGACGGGCCTTGGCGAAAAAGCATGTTGTTTCCTCCGTTGTGAAGGCATCGAGTGATCCGCCGACCCCTTCGACTGCCTTCGAGATTGCTCGGGCGGAACGGTTTGTGGTTCCCTTAAAGACAAGGTGCTCGATAAAATGGGAAATACCGCCGAGGCTTTCCGGCTCGTGGCGCCCTCCGACATCGACCCAGACCCCGACACTGACGCTGTTCATATGCGGCATCTCGGCGGTGACAACCCGAAGACCCGTCTTAAGCCGACTCACTTGATACATGGTATAACCTTCATGCAAAACCCTGGCCGTCAAGCCGCCAAGTATCGAGTTGCGAGCAAGTACGGAATCGTGTGAGAATCGGGTGCGTTGAGGTATGAGGTGTTTCTACCGATCCTGGGCTGAAGTTGACTTGGTTGCTGTGTGCCGAAATGTTTCCGAAATTCGGACCGTGATTGGTTCCGAGACCGGAATCATTTCTGTGGTCAAGGCGGATGGTTATGGCCATGGTCTGAGGGAGATAGCCTCGACGTTAATGGAGAGCCAGGTGGACGGTTTCGGTGTCGCGAATCTGGGTGAGGCACAAGTGATTCGGGGATTGGATCCCGAATGGCCGATTCTCATGCTTGGTACTTGCCTGGGAGAGGAGCTCGAGACGGTCGTCGAGGAGGGAATCATGCCGACCGTTTCCACACTGGACGAAGCGACGGCATTTTCTACGATGGCCGGACGAATGAAGCGATCGGTGGCTGTTCATGTGAAGGTGGATACCGGTATGGGGCGACTTGGGGCTGTGCCGGATCAAGCCGTCGACCTGATTGAACGGGTGTGTCGGCTGCCGGCAGTGACATTGGCGGGTGTTTGCACCCACTATGCCGCTGCCGAGGATGATCCCTCGTTTTCCCGAGGTCAAACTGAGGAGTTCGATAAGGTGATCCGGGCAATTCGTCACCGCGGTATAGAGCCACCGATGCTACATGCGTCCAACAGCGCGGCGCTGCTCTATGAGCGGCAACAGGAGTACGACACCGTACGTCCCGGCCTATTACTTTATGGGGTCGTTCCCAAGGGGCGACGGGCAGCGGTCCGAGCACTGTCCCCCCGGTTGAAGCCGGCACTTGAATGGAAATGTCGGGTCGCCTTGGTGAAATCGATTCCTAAAGGCAAACCCCTGAGCTATGGGCATACCTTTTACGCCCCGCGGCCAATGCGCGTGGCTACGATCACGGTCGGGTATGGGGATGGCTATTTTCGTGCCGCCAGCAATCGTGCTGAGGTGCTGATTCGGGGCAAGCGCTGCCGCATCCTCGGCTTGGTGACGATGGACCAAGCAATGGTTGATGTCACGCACGTTGCCGGCGCACAAGCCGGCGATGAAGTAGCCTTGCTCGGTTGTCAAGGCGAGGAGCGCATTCTCGCGGAGGAGTTGGCCGATTGGTGTGGAACGATTCCTTGGGAAATCTTGACCAATATTACGCAACGGGTTCCTCGAGTGTATGGCAAAGCCGAGGGTGCGACAGCGGGATCATAACGGTCCGGGCGGCCCCCCGAGAAGTCTTGACCTCCGTATTGTTTTGCATTCCGTTTGAGAGCGCATGAAATCGGAATCGTCAGGGGCATCACCATCGCGGGGTCGTTCATGGCTTCGGCGACTTTACGACTGGACATTGAGCTGGGCCGAGCATCCCGGCGGGATGTGGGCGTTGTTTGTTATTGCGCTGCTTGAATCCTCCGTTTTTCCAGTGCCACCGGATGTCCTCTTGATCGCGCTAGCGGTTGGGGCCGCCGGCAAGGCGTTCCGGTTTGCCGCAATCTGCACCTTGGGATCCTTGATTGGAGGGGTGATCGGCTACGCCATTGGCCTTTGGGGATACGAGCTTATCGGTGAGCCTATCGTGGAATTTTATCATGGCGAAGAGTTGATGGCGCGGATCCAAGCATGGTATCAAGCTTACGGTTTTTGGGGCACACTCGCTGCGGCAGTGACACCCATCCCCTATAAAGTCTTTACGATATCATCCGGTTTGTTTCAATTTGCCTTTGCCGAGTTCCTTCTTGCCTCGGTCATCGGGCGATCACTCCGATTCTTTTTGGTTGCCGGAGTCATCTATTGGTTCGGACCGAGCGTCAAGGTTTGGATCGAGCACTATTTCGATTACGTCGCATGGGGGTTTTTGGCCCTTTTGGTGATCGGTGTCGTGATGATTAAGTTTCTTTGAGGTGACCGCAATGAAAGCAGCCGTCCTACATGGTCAACATGATCTTCGTGTGGAAGAAGTCGCTCCCACTCCCCTCGAATCGGGCGAGGTCCGCTTGAATATTGAAGCGGCCTTGACGTGCGGCACCGATCTCAAGGTCTATAATCGCGGGTATCACGCCAAGATGATCCGTCCCCCGGCTGTACTGGGTCATGAAATGGCCGGGGTCATTGGTGAAGTCGCTTCCGACGTTCCGGATTGGCGCGAAGGTGACCGTGCTGTCGTTGCGAATTCCGCTCCTTGTGGGGGATGCTTTTTCTGTCGAGCCGAACAGCCGAATCTGTGCGATGATCTCCTGTTTTTGAACGGCGCCTATGGTGAATCCGTAGTGGTCCCGAACCGGTTGGTTCAAAAGAACCTGCTGCGATTGCGTGCCGAAACCGCGTGTCGCGATGCCGCTTTGACCGAACCGCTCGCCTGTGTCGTTTTGGGCGCGCGGGAGGCGGCTATGGAG
>JAHEOI010000323.1 GCA_018610125.1 Verrucomicrobiota bacterium | reverse complement strand
GGCAGCGGAGTGCCGTCCCTACCACAACAGCGATGGCAGGGTCGGCAGTCCCTTGCCGACCGTCTTTCGGCAGACCGGGCGCCACGTGTCGCACAGCGGTTTACTCGCGGCCTGATTGGCGGTAAAATGGCGTTATGGTGCATGTTGGGATTGGGTATGATGTACACCCTCTTGTCACAGGGAAGAAACTGGTGCTGGGAGGAATTGAAATGGCGCACGACAAGGGACTGGAAGGGCATTCCGATGCCGATGTGCTCCTTCATGCACTGAGCGATGCGATCCTGGGGGCTCTGGGCGAGAACGATATCGGGAAATTCTTTCCCAACACGGATTCGCGATGGCGGGGGGCTTCGAGCACAACCTTCCTGCGGGAAGCGGGACGGCAAGTCATGCTGCGCTCCGGGCAAATTGTCAACCTCGATACGACATTGATTGCCGAGGAGCCGAAGATTCTCCCTCATATCCCGAAGATGAAGACGGTTATTGCCGAAACATTGCAAACCCACATCAAGCGAGTCGCGATCAAGGCGACCACAAACGAAAAGCTAGGTTTTATCGGGCGTGGCGAGGGGATAGCGGCGATGGCGGTTGTCAGTGTGGATCTACCGGAGCCGAGCTAGCAAGGCGTTGCTTTATGTCTCACAAAGCAGAGATTGGCTGGAAGCGACGAACGGAAGAGGGAGTCAAGGTGCAGGTTTACGCGCACCACGTCGGCCACGAATGGCGTTTTTTTATTCGAGAGCAGCGCTATCAGCCTTGGAAAAGGTTAAACCATCCGACTTTGGAGGATTGGAAGGCTTTGCTTGACGGGGTGGAACGGCGGGTTGCCCGCCGCTTGTTCACCCCCGAAGACGCAAAACGGATCCGAAAAAAGATCGCCGAAAGCTTCCCTGAAGCGGATGTCTGATCCGGCTTTCAAAAGAGCGGGTTGACATTTCGCTTCGTCGCCTTAGACTATTGTTTCAATTGGTCGACAAATGCCAATCGCCTGCGGCCATTTGTTTCGATCTCCTTAATGGAAACCATTTTCGTAAGCGATTTTTCTTATTGCGGTTGGTAGGAGGATCAATTTATTTGACAAGTTTTTCCAGTCGGGCGGGTTTTTGCGCCGAGACTGGAAGCATCAGAAAAAGGATAGGTTACAGACATGAAAACCATCGCACTTGAGTTTGTGCCACCCAATGTCGAAGACGGCAGCTCAAAGGCCGTCGAAGAAGCGCACAAAGTAACGGAGCACTGCCGGGAAGTCGGCATGGAGGGTAGGATCAAGCATATAATGATCCCGGGCATGATCGAGGAGGAGAGCGATCGTCCCGTTGAGATGAAGCCGAAGATGGACCCTCTCGATGTGTGGAAATCGATCCGATCAGAGCTCCCGGACACCCAAGGCTTATGCACGCAGGTGACCGCCTTCATGAGCCAGCAGCAGCTTACCGAGAGATTCCAAAGTCTGATGGACGCCGGGATGGACGGGATCATTTTCGTAGGGGTTCCCCGGACCATGGCCGATGGTGAAGGATCCGGTGTCGCCCCCACCGACGCCTTGGACATTTTCAAACAAACGGTTCCCAACCGCGGCGTTATTCTAATCCCGACCCGAGAAGGCGAGCAGGGGCGTTTTAACTTCAAGTGCAACCAGGGGGCCACATTTGGAATGACCCAGTTGCTTTACTCGGACGCGATTGTCCATTTCTTGAAACAGTTTGCCCAGGAGACCGACCATCGTCCGGAAATCCTTCTCTCCTTCGGCTACGTCCCTCAAGCGGAGAAGAGGATTAAGCTCATTGAATGGCTGATCCAGGACCCCGGCAACGAAACGGTCAAGAAAGAACAGGAATTCGTCGCCAGGTTAGCGGAAACCCCGTTCCAGCAGAAGAAACAAGAACTCGTCGATCTCTACAAACGAGTCCTGGACGGTGTTCACGACCTAGGCTTTCCGCTAAGCATTCACTTCGAAGCACCTTACGGGTTCGTCAAGCCTGCTTTCGAGACCTTTTCGGAAATGCTCGAGCATTGGGCGCCGGATAGAGACCAGTAATTGGGATATCCAGACATTTGCTTCCTCGCCCTTTTCGAAGGGGCGAGGATTGAGGTGAAGGGTTCCTGCCTTGTGCAAGACGACGAGGTGGGGCCCGGCGGACGTCGGGGACACGTCGGGGACACGTCGGGGACAGCGTTCCGATGAGGGGTCTCGCCCGGCTCGGCAATCGGCCAACTTTCCTGCTTGACTATATCGGTTTGGACCGCTGGAATTCGGAAAAGGACCACGAGTCACCGATTCCGAAAAATCGGATTCAATTTCAGTGGATTACCCGAACAGAAAGCATTCTATGAGCACGAACCGACGTGATTTCTTGAAAACGACAGCGACTGCCGGGCTGACCTTTAGTGCCCTGCCAATATTGGGCGCCGAGCAGCGCCGAAAGTATCGCACCGCCATCATCGGAACCGGATGGTGGGGGATGAATATCTTGAATGAAGCCATGGCGGCCGGCGAGTCGAAAATCGTCGCCATGTGCGACGTCGATGAGAACCAGCTCAATCCCTCCGTGGAAGAGGTGGTCAAAAAGACAGGGGATCAGCCCAAGAAATACAAGGATTACCGGGAATTGCTTAAGCAGGAAGACCCGGAGATTGTGATTGTGGCCACTCCGGACCATTGGCATCCCTTGGTGACGATTGCGGCCGTGCAAGCCGGGGCCCACGTCTATGTCGAGAAGCCGGTCAGCCATACGGTAAAGGAAGGTCAAGCGATGGTCGCTGCCGCACGCGCCGAGAAGCGCGTCGTGCAAGTCGGCACCCATAGGCGGGTTTCGCCGCATAATGTCGCTGCGATGGAGTTCCTCAAAGAGGGGCGCGCCGGCAAAATCGGCATGATACGCACCTTTGTCCATTATGGCGGGGGCCCTGAAAGCCCGGCCCCGAACGAAGAACCGCCTTCCGGCTTGGACTGGGATATGTGGTGCGGGCCGGCACCGCTGCGGCCGTTCAACCGAAAAATCCATCCGAAAGGTTTTCGCCAATTCCTCGATTACGCGAACGGAACCCTCGGCGATTGGGGCATTCACTGGACCGATCACATCGCTTGGTGGTCCGAAGAGCCTTATCCCAAAAGGATCTCCTCGACAGGAGGCCGACCCATTGCCGGCAAGCCGGTCTACACCGCTGAAAAACAGACCACTGACGCGCCGGACCATCAGGTCGTCACCTTCGAATTCGAAAACTTCACCGCGACCTGGGAGCATCGGCGCTTTGCAGGCAATAACGCCGAAAAGAGCAACATCGGCGCCTATTTTTATGGGACCAAAGGGACCATGCATATCGGATGGCTCGATGGCTTCACCTTCTATCCCGTCAATGAAAGCGAATCGATTCTCCACCAGGAGCCCTCGCTGCACAACCCGGACAAGCAGAATATTCAAGAGCTCTGGGCGGATTTCTTGAAAGCGATCAAGCAGGACGAGCGACCGGTCTGTGACATCGAAATCGGACATCGCTCGACGAACATGAGCCTTTTGGGTGTCCTTTCCTACAAGCTCGGACGTGACTTGAAATGGGATGGCGAGAACAAAAGGGTGATTAATGATGAGGAAGCCAATGCCATGTTGACGCGCGATTACCGCGGCGAGTGGGAGTATCCCGATGTGGGATAACACCCGCAGGGGAGCTCTATCCCAACGATCACGATTGCCGGGAAAATCCAAGCGCCGCTTGAGTCATGACGAATGGGGATGATCAGCACGAAGGATCTCGAAAGCCATTTCCTTGGATTGCCCTTCTTATTGGCGGGCTTATCGTGGGATTGTTCCTCATTATTGTCGGCTTTATCCTTTGGCAACTGAGCCATCCCCCCAAGGAGCGGGAGTTCTTTCCATCATCCCAGCCCGAACAGGAGGCCAGGCGCTCCTTTTCAATTTGAGCCGGCGCCTTGCCGGATTTTCCGTGAATTTGACCATGGAAGCCAACCTTTTAACCGTCACGGTCGATCAAGTGGCTTACAAGCCGGAAGCGAGCACCCCGATCGATCGTCCTTACTGTTTTGTGTATTACATCACAATCCACAATGATGCGGACCGGGCCGTTTCGATTCGGGGAAGAAAATGGGTCATACGCAACGACCGTGGAAGGATGATGGTGATCGAAGGCGAAGGCGTCGTGGGGGAGCTCCCTTACCTCAAGCCCGGCGAGCAATTCAGCTATAACAGTTTCCACTTGGTCGACACGGCCTACGCCCATGCCGAAGGGAGTTTTATCGGAATCGACGATAACGGAGAGCCCGTTATCGTGCGAATTCCAAAATTTGAAATGCGAGTGCCCCGCAAGCTGGGGGCGTAAGGATCTGCCTCGCTAGCCGTCTTGGCTGACCGCTTTTCGAGCCTCTTCCGGCGTCTCCGCAAGCAGCTCCTTTACCTTTTTCTCGAGATTTTGTCTTGCGTTGACGTCACGCAACACCCCGTTCTTGTCGATGAGCCACATGGCCGGGATTGCAGTGATGCCGTACTTCTTCCCGATCTCGTTGTCCCACTTCTTGCCATCGAAGTATTGAGGCCACGTCATGTTCTCTCGCTTGATAAAGCTCAGGAGCTTTTGCTTCTTCGAATCGAAGCTGATGCCAACGATCTCAAAGCCTTTGGGGTGCAGTTTCTTGTAAGTCTGCTTGACGTTGGGTAGCTCCTTGATGCAAGGGCCGCACCAGGTGGCCCAGAAATCAAGCAGCACGACCTTGCCTTCCAAATCGTCAAGGTCGATCTTCTTCCCCCTTACCGAGGTGAACTCAAGATCGATCGGCTTCCCGACCCGCTCTTGCTTTTCAGCCGCCCCTTGAGCCCTCGAGAGAATCTGCTGAGCCATCTTATGAAATTGCTGCGGGACATCCGCATCGACCACTTGCTGCGCAAGCTTTTTGGCCTGGTCGTGGTTACCGCTTTGAGCGGCAACCTGAGCCCCCCTTAAAATGAGCTGGTAGATTTGAGGTTTATCCGGATATTTCTTAAGCAGCTTCTGTGCCCCTTCCTGAAGCTCAGCCGCTACGACGCTAAGCCCCTCATCTTTTTTGGCAAGGGCTTGCCGCTGAATCCGTTGCATCTCGACCTTGACCTTTTCCTGGTCCGAAACGTTCGGATCATTCAAGCGGCTCTTCTCCAGCTCCCGGAGCCGGCTCGCTTGATTGGTCGCGCCAAGTTGGACCGCGAATCCAAGCATTTGATATTCTTTCTGCTTGGCTGCGCTCGCTTGGGGATGATCCGGATAGGCCTTGTAAAATTCTTTGGCTTTATCGGCACCGGCAATTGCCTCATCGGCACTCTTTTGCTTCCACTCTGTCAGCTCCTTCTCGGTCGGGCGATTCCTTTGCCAAGACTGCGGTGGCGACGGCATTTGCGTGGCCTGACGGACCTCTTGCCAAGCCTTATCCGCTTGACTCAGATTCGTGCTGGATTGGGTGCCTTGTCCCCCGAGATCCTTCAGAGAGCTCGCTTGATTGCCTTGACCCTGGTTTTGCCCCTGCCCTTGGGGGGTGCTTGATTCCCCCCCTCCTTCCGAAGGACTGGGACCCGACTCGGTCACGCTTTGCTGATTGCTCGTGCTTGACTCCTCGACAACGGAGTCCGAGGACGAGCTCTTTTGGTCGCACCCCACGAGGCCGACGGCGATCACAGCAACGGCACCACACCCGGCTGCTCTCGCCAAATTCCATTTTATTGACGGTTTCAATACCATAACTTGAAGGGTCTTAGGCTCTTTAACCCATTGTTTCTTCCGATTCTTTCCCACTATCGACTAGTCCATCGATTTTTTCGAGCAATAACTTGCACCTGCTCTCGCGGGCTCCGCCGGTCTCCGCACTTCCCGCCGCACCATCACGCTGCGCCAGGGCATATCGAAAAGTCGCCGCTTCCTTCGCCCCGATTGAAAGCTGCTTCACCCCGCCCTCTTTTTCAAGGCCATCGACGCGAAGCTTCTCAAGTGCCAGTTCCAACCGACGGGGATTGCCCGGCGCACTGAAATCGCCATAACGGATCGACGAATCGCTTTTGCTCAAGGCTTCAGTCAAGGCAGTTTGAAGCGTTTCAATCTCCTCGTCCGTCATCTCAAGCCTATGGCGCTCGGTTTGCTCGAGTCTTATCGCCGTCCGGGCAAACTCCAATAGGATCGCGCACGGTTCCAGGCATGGGATAATGCCCTTTCCCTCTTCGTCGTTCGAGACATCCCTACTGTGGCCCTCCAAGCCCCATAATCGCCGCTTTAAGCAGTGCCGTGGATGACAACATGCCCGAATCGTCATTGCGGCTTGCCGATCACTCAATTGCTGAGCGACCCGGTACATCCCGCTCTGCCGATTCATGAAGGTGCGAAAGTCGGTAACAGCCGCCCGACCTTCCCGCGCGGCATGCCAATCGGCAAGCACGCCGGGATAAAGCCTGTCCAGAGCATTCGCAAGGTCACTGGCCGTCACCAGTCGGAGCCGCCATCCACGCCGGAGATTCGGGGCCGCTTTCAATGGACGAAATCGGCCGTCGGATGTGAAATCCACCAATTTCCGGAGATCGGCAAGCCGATACTCGGTCAGATTGGTCTCCAAAGCGTCCGCGTCGGCCGAGTGGCGCAGTTCGAATCCCTTGCTTCGCTTACGTATCAACACTTCACCAAGCACCTGCATATCTTCGAGCTGATCCAGAAAAGCCGCGAGCGCCGGGTTTTCTTCTCTTTCCCTCACCAACATCAGCATACCTTCCTGATACGGCTCACTCAAAAACAACCTTCCGTTCAGGTTCCGAGGAATAAGAAAACATTTGGCTCATCACCCCGGGATTGGATTTAATATCGGACCATGAGCTATGTTTTGGCGGCCTGCATCGGGCTCTTCAGCGGCATCAGCAGCGGACTTTTCGGGATCGGCGGGGGAATCATCATGGTCCCGGCAATGATGTTTGTCCTCCAAACCGGCATTGGCACCGCCATCGGGACCTCCCTGGCAGTGATTGTTCCGACAGCCCTTGTCGGGGCGTGCAAGCATTTCCTGCACGGCAACGTCGACTGGAAACTGGCTCTCTCCTTGGCCCCGATGGCATTGGTTGGAGGCTGGGCCGGGGCGTGGCTGACCACCGTCATGACCCCGGACCAGCTCAAACGCCTCTTTGGAGCCCTCCTTGTCGTCGTGGGCATCCGGTTGATGCTTTTCCGGTAAGGCCTTGAAAGCCCCAAATTTGCGACAATTCAGCCTGATAGGGACGCCGAGGTCCCACTTTTGTTTCGGACGTCGGGGCCAAGAGAGAAGTGGGACGTCCGGGAGAACGTCCCGATCACGGAGGGGAACCCATTCGTTTTTCTCCCTGATAGGGTCGCCGTCCCCGGCGTCCCACTTTTTTCCTGCCAAGAGCGGACGGCAGCGGAGTGCCGTCCCTACCGCAACAGTCTTTGCCTCCTTTTCGGGGAAAGGCAATCGTATCAAGCAACCCTGATACCTCTCGGACCTCCGCTGCTTTTGTAATTAACTAAAAGACAACAACTTACAATGCAGCCGGCAAAAAAACGTTTGCACCTTATGCGTTGAGCGTGAAATTATTTTCCTCGGTAAAAGGGAATTTGGAACCGGTCGCCCTTAGGATTGCCGGTAGAGAGAATGATTTGGCACGGCGAATCCCCGCTTTGCCATAGCCGGCAGAACGAAGAGAAAGGGGGAGGCGATCGCGTTAGAGGCCGGTTGGAACGAGAACCGGCCAAGGCTTGAAGGAATTGTATGAGCACAGAGACTATGACGACACAAAAGGCTCAAGAAGACCCGATTGCCAAACGGGATTCGGACTTTTACAAGCAACAGTATGAGGACGGTTTCGTTGATAAGTGGGATGAGCTGATCGACTGGGAAGCCCGGTCTTCGAGTGAAGGCCTCTTCTTTATCAACGAGCTGCGAAACCGTGGCGCACACAAGATCCTCGATGTCGCGACAGGCACCGGGTTTCATTCACTGCGCTTGATGAAGGCCGGCTTCGACGTGGTCAGCGCCGACGGAAGCCCTGAAATGTTGGCCAAGGCATTTGCCAATGCCCACGACCACGGATACATCTTACGGACGGTCGAAGCGGACTGGCGGTGGCTCAATCAAGACGTTCACGGCAAATTCGATGCCATTATCTGTCTTGGGAATTCATTCACCCACCTCTTCAGCGAAAACGACCGTCGGAAAGCGCTCGCGGAATTCTATGCCGCCCTCCGACATGACGGGGTCTTGATCCTTGATCAACGCAACTATGACGCCATTCTGGATGAAGGCTTCAAATTCAAGCACACTTACTATTATTGCGGCGAGAATGTTCGAGCCGAGCCGGAGCATGTCGATGAAGGGTTGGCGCGTTTCCGCTATGAATTCCCCGATCAGTCCGTCTTCCACTTGAACATGTTCCCCCTGAGAAAGGCGTATGTCCGTCGACTCCTATTCGAGGTCGGCTTCCAGAGCGTCCGTACCTTGGGAGACTTCCAAGAGACTTATCACCAGCACGAGCCGGATTTCTGGATCCATGTTTGCGAAAAAAGCTACCAATTGAACCCCGAAACCGCACAGTAACGCCTTGGCCACGGCTAAATTCGTTGTCTGTCGGCGGTGCCGCAGGTCGTGGCTGCTGTGACTCCTCGCGCACGGGAGAAAGAGGTCGCGAAGCGTGTGGAGCGGTGACGAGTCGTCTGCGTCACACCGCATGCAGCGCAGGCTGTTAGCCTGCTGTGTCGCAGACTGCCGAGTTTGCCGGTTTTACATCGGGCTCGAAAAGGGAGGAAACGGAAGGCAAGGGAACGGCCCGCAGCAGAGTGCGGGCCCCAATGCCATTAAATTAGGAGAAAATTTGTGCATCGCTTTTTTTGTTAGGAACCCCTCACCTCAATCCTCTCCCCTTCGAAAGGGGAGAGGAAGCCGACTGCGACGTGACTGCTCCGCCGGCCCGCAAGTCCCTTCTCCCCTTCGGAGGGGAGAAGGTTAGGATGAGGGTGCTCTTCTTTTGCACATTGCCAGAAACACGGCATCTTTTCTGTGCTAACTGAATGGCAGTGGTGCGGGCCCGCGAATGGGGTCCCCTCTCCCCCCTCCGCTCTTCCTTTCTCTCCCCTTCACTCTCACTTTCCCTCCCCTCCTTCACTCTCACTTTCACTTTCACTTTCACTCTCACTTTCACTCCCTCCCACCCTTCACTTTCACTTTCACTTTCACTTTCACTCTCCCTCTCCCTCCCTCCCTTCAACCGAGGTACATTCGGAGTCCGATCGCCGCTAATCCAAGGAAGAAGAAAAACCCGGCGACATCCGTGACGGTGGTCACAAAGATACTTGAGGCAAGCGCGGGGTCGATTCGGAGCCATTTCAACCCGTATGGCACAAAGACGCCGGCCAACCCGGCAGCGACCAGGTTCAACAACATGGCCAAGCCGACAACGACTCCCAGGACCACATTGCCTTTCCAGAGGTAGCCGATCAATCCCACAGCGAAGCCGATAGCAAGCCCGTTCAACAACCCCAGGAGGAGCTCTTTGGCGATTGCCTTTTTCCCATCTCCGGGAGAGAGCTCGCCCAGCGCGAGGTCCCTGACAATAATGGTCAAGGTCTGCATTCCGGCATTACCCCCTTGCCCGGCAACCACAGGGAGGAAAATCGCCAAAGCCGGAAGTTGCGCAATGGTGCCCTCAAAAAAGCCGACCACGCCGGCCGCCATGAAGGCGGTCCCAAGGTTGAGAAAGAGCCATGGTAAACGGCGTCGCAACGCCTTTTTCCAGTGAGTCAGCACGCGCTCTTCGCCGGACAACCCGACCATGAGCTGCATGTCCTCGGTGGCTTCGGCCTGGGCAACATGGAGCGCATCGCTGGCCTTGACGACGCCGACCAGGCGGTCATGCTTATCCAGCACAGGCAAGCCAATAAAGTGATAATGCTCGAATTGGCGTGCCAGCTCCTCTTGGTCATCGTATGCCCGCACGAACCGGACATTTGGGTTCATGATCTCGCTGATCTTCCGATCGGGGTGATTGAAAACCAGGTCCCGTAGAGAGACAACGCCGACCAGCCGAAGGCCCTCGTTGGTGACGTAGAGATAAGAGACCTCTTCCATCCGTTGTTCACCGCGAAAATGAAGCCGTTCGAGGCTTCTCCGAATCGTATGGTTGGCGCGAAGCGTGATGAACCGATCGCTCATGACCCCGCCCGCGGTATCTT
>JAHEOI010000322.1 GCA_018610125.1 Verrucomicrobiota bacterium | reverse complement strand
CGATCCGAACCGGCTGGACACTGATCTTAAAGCTCACTTAGGCGGAATTTCCCGGTCGCCGCGAGGCGTGGCTTTACGATCCCTAAAAGAGCAAATTTGATCCTTTTGAGTCAAGTTTTGGCACTTGCCCTCAGCACAACGTCTTCCCCGAGGTTCCACTGTTTTCTCCCTAATAGGGACCTCGTCCCCGAGGTCCCATTTTTTTGTGCGAGATTGAAGACCAAGAAACGATATGGGACGTCCAGGAGAACGTCCCTATCAAGGAGCAGACCTCTCGTTTTCCCTCGCCAACGTCTTCCGCCCAAGGCATCTGCAGCGAGGCGAAAGAATGTTCTCCTCTCCGCGGAGCGGAATCTCAGCGAGGCGTACACAGAGAACGTGGAATGCGCCAGGTGGCTTAGATGGCCCTCATGGCTTGGCGGTCTGAACCAACGCCTCGCTAGATGAACTTCAATCGCCTGGCGCCGACGGCGACCATTTTCAGTAAGAGCCATGCGTGGCGCCACCGTTGGATATTGGTTTCGCCATAGGTTCGTGCCTGGTACCGGATCGGCAAGTCCACGATCTTGAGGTTCAATTTGGCGGCACCGAAGAGGAGATCAAAGTCGCCGAAAGGATCGAACTCCCCAAAGTAGGCCCGGTTGGCCGAGATGGCCTCGTAATCGTCTCGAAAGAAGACCTTCGTTCCGCAAAGCGTATCCTTGATCCGTTGCCCCAACAGCCAGCTAAAAACCAGACTGAAGCATTTGTTGCCAACCATGTTGAGCAGACGCATCGCCTGCTTCTCCATCGGATAGACAAGGCGGACCCCATTGACCAGTTCCGCGGTCCTTTGCTGAGCCACTTCGTAAAATTTCGGTAGCTGTTCCGGCGACACCGTCAGATCAGCGTCGAGAATAAAAAAGAGCTCTCCGCCCGCCAAAGCAAAGCCCTCCCGCACCGCATTCCCTTTACCGAGTGATGTCTGCCGAATCGCCTTGATCGTCCGTTCCGGGTGACGCGTTTTAACCGTTTGGATCGCTTCCCATGTCTCGTCCTTGGAGCCGCCTTCGACAAAGATGATCTCGGTCCCTTTGCCCATTTCGGGCATCCGTTGAACCGCCGCTTCAATGTTGCCGGCCTCGTTTCTGGCCGGGATCACCACGCTGCAGGCATAATGTCGATCGGTTTGCCGAGGCTTCGGGCGAGCCACCATAAAGAGTGTCAAGCAGAGCGGAGAAAGGAATGGTGCCAGCCCGCGATTTAAGAGACCACTCAGGAGAGGGGTCCCGACCGGCCAAAGGATGCGCTTCTCGGTCTTGATCCATTCCCATCCGGCCAGATCCAAAAGATTGAGCATATCGGGATGGGACAGCCAATTTTGCAACAGGGTGGGGGCCTTTAGGCCGAAGCGCTCCGCCGTTTTCAGGACCGGGTGCCAGAGGTGATTGAAGAAATTGAGGACGAGGCGGCTTCTTCCGTGAGCCGCTTGGTGGAGGTGGGTTAACAAGGCTTGAACATCCGGAAGGTCGTTCACAAGGTCCGACATGATCAGATAATCGAACGACTCATCAGGCGAAAATGCCCCTGCCTCGCTTGCGTGGAATTCGAGCTCCGGGTGTCGCCGCCTTGCAAGATCAATAACCGATTGACTGAAATCGACCCCGACCCCTCTCGACGGCTGCAAGGCCCCTACCAGGTCGCCCACGCCGCACCCGAGCTCAATCACCTTTCGATTGGGAGGGACAAGAAATTGGTAATACCGGCGAATCAGCCGGTGATAATAGCGCTCTGCCTCTTGGATTCGCCGATGCGCACGCCCTTCGTAAAAATCTCGGATGCGATCCAAGGTTAGCAAGAGACTCCCGTGGGAATGGTTATGAATGAAACATCAATGAGAGATTGTCCGAGCCACAACCAGCGTTCCCGACGGCCTCCTTCCCCTCCCGCAGGAGGGGAGAAATAGGTGAGCAAACAGAGCAGTGCCGAATCGATCGGTACCCATTGGATTCCTTTCCCAGCGTTCCCCCATGGCGGCTTATCCTTGGCAGCGCTCCTTCCTCAATAAGCCTCAATCTTGCTATTGGCCGCGTTTGTACCGAGCTTCACGGGAATGGTGGCTGCAGCCGGTTCTCCAATCGGATTAATATGATAGGTCTCCCCGACCACTTTCTTCGGGGGGAACCCGCGCCTCAAAAAGTCTGATATCTGTTCCGGTTTCGGCTCTTGCCCTTGTCCGCCCCCATACTGCATCGCCCACTGCTCTTTCGCGTTTTCGATCACTCGGAGGTTATTGACAATTGCATTGCGTTGAGCGATCTCCCGATTCTTGGTAAGGCTTGGGACGGCCAACGCTGCAAGCAGCCCAATGATCGCCACGACGATCATGATCTCTACCAACGTAAAACCGCCTCTCATCCCTTTCGCACGTGCCATAGCTTGCTTCTTCATTGGTTTGTTCCGTTCCGAAAAAATAGGTTGAATCTTAGCTCTGTCAATTAAACCCCAGAACACGGGCAGAGTTTCGCTCGCCAAAATCAAAGCTCCGGGGCGACATCCAGGTCAAAAACAAACACTGGGCCCCTCACTATTTAGGGCCCGACGAATCGTCGCCCTTCTCTTTCTCCTTCTTCTGCTTCTTCTGCTCTTTTTCCTGTTCCTCCTTGTCCTTGTCCTTGCCCTTGTCCTGCTCCTGCTCCTGCTCCTGCTTCTTTGACTCTTTCGACTCCTTTACTTTCTTCTGCTCGTTCGCCTCCTCGTTTGCCCCCTTCGAGTCCTTTTGATTGCCCGGGGGCTTCGAGTCCTTCACTTCCTTCTGCTTGTTCGGCTTTTTCTCCTGTTTCCGTTGAGCCTGGACTTCTTGTTTCGCCTTCCCTGATCGATCACTTGGCGTGCTCGTTCCCGAGCTTGATTCTTGATTGGGAATTGGATTGCCGTCTCTTCTAGAGACCATCCGGTCGGTGAGGATCGGGCTGTTCGGGGCTGCCGAAGGGAGATTGACCCGAAAATTGAACAGGCGTTGACGGAAATTGGTGAATGCGCGATTGCCACTTTGAATCAACTGGGTGGCTCGCGATTGGAGCGTAACGACACTGTATAGGCGTGGATCGCGGGTTCCGATCAAGACAACATTCCGAGACGATCGGGCTGGAAAGAGATAGACCTGAGGAAAAACCGAGCTCATTGTTCGATAGATCGTTCCCAGAAGCCGAGCTCGCCACCCCACGAGGGTCCCCATTACGTTATAGGCCATCACCCCGTTCGGATTTAGCTTCGCCATGCCAGCCTGAAAGAATTCACGGGTCGCAAGGCGATATGGAATTGAATCGCCTGCGGCATCGCCCCCATAGGCATCCATGATGATCAGATCGAAATTCTTCTGTGTATTCTCCAAAAAGGCTCGCCCATCGCGGACATGGATCTGATGCCGCTTATTCTCGGGGACGTTGAAATACTCCTTTGCAACCTTAACGACCTCGGGATCGATCTCCACACTATCCACCCGGACCTGTGGGTAGTAGCTAAGATATTGCCTCTGGATGCTCCCCCCGCCGAGACCAATCATCAGGGCCCTTTCGATACTCGGATTCCAAAGCCAAGGCATATGGAAATACTCAATGTACTCGAAGTGGCCCTGGAGGGGATTCCGTACCGACATTCGTGTTTCCCGGGCACCATCGAAATTGAGATACCGGACTCCCCCTTGCTGGATCACCCGGATGTGTTGATACTCCGACTTCGTTTCGTAGAGCAATTCTCCCCGACATGAACCGGCTACCAGAATGAGCACTATTGCCCCGAGTCCCCCCTGCCAAGCGCCCGCCATTTTATCGCGAATGCCCCATCGTCGCCGTCCCACCCTTTGCCTTCCCCAAGCAAAACCGGTGAGCTCCTTTTCTCTCATCATACCTCTCCCTTTCGTAGACTCTGTTTTTCTAAAATAGCCCCCATCGTCTCCCTGGTCTACTCTTCCCCTATCCTTCAGTCCGCCAGTGAGAGACAAAAAAAGCCCCTTTGGGAAACATAAGCTTGTTGTCCCAAAGGGGCAAAAAAAATTTGGCGGCGCCCTACTCTCGCACGGACTCTATCCGCACTACCATCGGCGAAGCTGCGTTTGACGGCCGAGTTCGGAATGGGATCGGGTCGTTCCACAGCTCTATTGCCACCAAAAAAACTGTCAAAATCCAACCCCAACACTCGCTTTACCGATTCTCTGGCAACTACACATAGGCGGGCTACCTCAACTGCCCTTGATGATGATTAAAAACGCGATCAAGCCTCACGACCGATTAGTATTAGTCCGCTGAACGCCTTACGACGCTTACACGCCTAACCTATCGACCTGGTCGTCTACCAGGGGTCTTCAGGGGCTTTCGCCCGGGAAACTTGATCTTGGGAGGAGCTTGGCACTTAGATGCCTTCAGCGCTTATCTCTTCCGCACATAGCTACGCAGCGCTGCCCCTGACGGAACAACTGCCACACCAGAGGTGCGTCATTCCCGGTCCTCTCGTACTAAGGAATGAACCCCTCAAGTTTCCTACGCCCGCAGTGGATAAGGACCGAACTGTCTCACGACGTTCTGAACCCAGCTCGCGTGCCACTTTAATCGGCGAACAGCCGAACCCTTGGGACCTTCTTCAGCCCCAGGATGTGACGAGCCGACATCGAGGTGCCAAACCGATCCGTCGATATGGACTCTTGGGATCGATAAGCCTGTTATCCCTAGCGTACCTTTTGTCCGTTGAGCGATGGCAATTCCACATTCAACCACCGGATCACTTGGGCCTACTTTCGTACCTGCTTGACTCGTGGGTCTCGCAGTTAAGCACCCTTCTACCCATACGCTCGATGCACGGTTGCCAACCGTACTGAGGGTACCTTAGCACTCCTCCGTTACTTTTTGGGAGGAAACCGCCCCAGTCAAACTGACCCGCAAGCACTGTCCCCCGTCTGGCTTCACAGATCGGGGTTAGGATCCTAATTATCGAAGAGTGGTGTTTCATTGGCGACTCCAGCGCGGCCTGAGCCGCACCTTCAAAGTCTCCCACCTACGCTACGCATCGATAACCAGAACCCAATACCAGCTTACAGTAAAGGTGCATAGGGTCTTTCCGTCCTACTGCGGGCAGGCCGCATCTTCACAGCCATTACAATTTCGCCGAGATCCCCTCCGAGACAGCGGTTCGGTCGTTGCACGATTCGTGCAGGTCGGAACTTACCCGACAAGGAATTTCGCTACCTTAGGACCGTTATAGTTACGGCCGACATTCACGGGGACTTTGGCGCCCAGCTTACACCGGACACCTTAATCTTTCCGCATTGGTCACGTGTCACTCCCTATACGTCGTCTTCACGACTTGGCAGAGAGCTGTGTTTTTGTTAAACAGTCGCCGAACCCAATTTACTGAGACCTCCTTTCGGAGGCACCCCTTCTCCCGAAGTTACGGGGTCATTTTGCCGAGTTCCTTAGAGGGGTTTCTCTCGCGCGCCTTAGTCTATTCGACTCGCCCACCTGTGTCGGTTTCCGGTACGGGCGACTAGGGGAACGGATAAAGGATTTTCTCGGCAGTTTGTTTGGTGATGCGCTTCGCCCGAAGGCTAAGCTCCGTCTTTCGATGACATAATCACCTCCCTCACTGCGTCTCCTTTTACCTTAGCCCTAGCCGGTGCAGGAATGTTGACCTGCTATGCATCGACTACGCCCATCGGCCTCGTCTTAGCTCCCGACTAACCCTGGGGGGACGAACCTGGCCCAGGAACCCTTAGGCTTACGGCGACAAGAATTCTCATCTTGTTTATCGCTACTCATGTCTGCATTCTCTCTAATCAGCGCTCCACACGACCCTTTCGGTTCGGCTTCTCCGCGCTGATTACGCTCTCCTACCACTCCGCTCGATCGAAATCGAACGAAATCCACGGCTTCGGTATACCGTTTGATCGCCAATCATTTTCGGCGCAACGTCGCTCGATGAGTCAGCTATTACGCACTGTTTAAATGATGGCTGCCTCTAAGCCAACATCCTCATTGTCTAAGCAACGTCACATCCTTTCCACTTAACGGTATTTGGGCACCTTAGCCGGTGGTCTGGGCTGTTGCCCTTTCGACGACGAAGCTTATCCCCCGCCGTCTGACTGCCGGGTTAATGAGATCCAAGGCATTCGGAGTTTGGTTGGTTTTGGTATCCTGGTATGGACCCTAAGCCATTCAGTGCTCTACCTCCTTGGAGTACTTACCCGACGCTAGCCCTCAAGCTATTTCGGAGAGAACCAGCTATCACGGGGTTTGATTAGCCTTTCACTCCTACCCTCAAGTCATCCGAAGATTTTGCAACATCTACCGGTTCGGTCCTCCACTGTGTATTACCACAGCTTTAACCTGCTCAAGGGTAGCTCACCTCCGTTTCGGGTCTATCACCTGCGACTTGACGCACATTTCGCACTCGCTTTCGCTTCGCCTCCGCTTCATAGAAGCTTAGGCTCGCCACAGGTAACAACTCGCAGACTCATTATGCAAAAGGCACGCGGTCACTCCCGAAGGAGCTCCCACACCTTGTAGGCACACGGTTTCAGGATCTATTTCACTCCCCTAGAAGGGGTTCTTTTCACCTTTCCCTTACGGTACTGGTTCGCTGTCGGTCGCCAAGTAGTATTTAGCCTTATCCGGTGGTCCGGACGGATTCATGCAGAGTTTCACGTACACCGCATTACTTGGGATACCCCTGGGCGGATAGCAGCTTCGCACACCCGACTCTCACGGTCTCTGGTCACCCTTTCCATGGTGTTATGCTCGCCATTCTCCTACCCGTATTGGGGTCCCTCTACCCCGGAGAAACAAGTTTCTCCGGTTTGGGCTCTTCCGCGTTCGCTCGCCGCTACTTACGGAATCATATTCATTTTCTTTTCCTGGGGTTACTGAGATGTTTCACTTCACCCCGTCTAGCTTCTCCGGACTATACATTCACCCGGAGATACGTGCCCGTTACAGCACGTGGGTTGCCCCATTCGGAAATCCACGGATCATCGCCTGCTTGCGGCTGACCGCGGCTTATCGCAGCTTGCCACGTCCTTCTTCGCCTCTTGGCGCCAAGGCATCCACCGTATGCCCTTAGTAGCTTGATCACAAAGTCGCGCTTGAGGTCATAGACCCCAAAAAAATCTCAGCGACAATTGATTTTGCCCGAATTATCCTATGTGTAGTTGTCAAAGAACAGGCTCAACGAGTGTTGAGCAAAAACCTGTTTCCTAGCCGCCTTCTTGGGTTGCTATGGTGGGCCTGACTGGACTCGAACCAGTGACCCTACGCTTATCAAGCGTATGCTCTAACCAGCTGAGCTACAGGCCCTGTCTAAATGCCCCGGCTGGTCTAAGCTTGGTGGAGCTGAGGAGATTCGAACTCCTGACTTTCTGCGTGCAAAGCAGATGCTCTACCATCTGAGCTACAGCCCCAATTGCCAATAAGCTCGGGTCGTTTTTCCTCGTGCTACTGTGTTCTTTATTGCAACCGGGCTTATGTGTTTGTTTCTAGCCAACCAGCTGTTTGCTGAATCACAAAGCCATCCAAATCCGGCTTAACCCGTAAGGCATTTAAGAGCTTGCCCACCAACGCGGCATTCAATTTACCAAAGAACAGCTTTAAAAACTGAATAGTGCGATAAGGGAGCCGACCTTTAACTCAGGCATCGTTGTTACTTTTTGAGAAACGCCGTAGCTGATCCTTAAGAAGCAGCAACGATGTTCGACCTAAAGTAGGCAGGCAGTAGCCCACCCCTTTTTCTCCTTAGAAAGGAGGTGATCCAGCCGCAGGTTCCCCTACGGCTACCTTGTTACGACTTCATCCCAATCACCAGCCATACCTTCGGCAGCTGCTTCCCATAAAGGGTTGGCTCACTGACTTCGGGTACAGCCGGCTTTCATGATGTGACGGGCGGTGTGTACAAGGCCTGGGAACGTATTCACGGCGCCGTAGCTGATGCGCCATTACTAGCGATTCCAACTTCATGCCGGCGAGTTGCAGCCGACAATCTGAACTGGGCCCGGTTTTCTGGGATTTGCTCCACCTTGCGGTATTGCTTCCCTCTGTACCGGGCATTGTAGTACGTGTGCAGCCCTGGCCGTAAGGGCCATACTGACTTGACGTCGTCCCCACCTTCCTCCTCGTTTAGACGAGGCAGTTTGTCCAGAGTGCTCCCGGTAGACCGGGGTGGCAACAGGACACAGGGGTTGCGCTCGTTGCGGGACTTAACCCAACATCTCACGACACGAGCTGACGACAGCCATGCAGCACCTGTGTAGGCTGGTCCGAAGACCTCAGCCTCCCTTTCGGGCGCTTACTACCCACATGTCAAAGCCAGGTAAGGTTCTTCGCGTTGCATCGAATTAAGCCACATACTCCACCGCTTGTGCAGGCCCCCGTCAATTTCTTTGAGTTTTAGCCTTGCGGCCGTACTCCTCAGGCGGCACATTTAACACGTTAGCTTCGCCACGGACGGGGTCGAATCCGCCCACAGCTAATGTGCATCGTTTACTGCTAGGACTACCAGGGTATCTAATCCTGTTTGCTCCCCTAGCCTTCGTGCCTCAGCGTCAGGAATCGTCCAGAGACTCGCTTTCGCCACTGGTGTTCCTCTCGATATCTACGCATTTCACTGCTACACCGAGAATTCCAGTCTCCTCTCCGATCCTCTATCGAGATAGTATCTGATGCCGTTTTCGGGTTGAGCCCGAAGATTTCACACCAGACTTACCTCGCCGCCTACGCACCCTTTACGCCCAGTGAATCCGAACAACGCTTGGGACCTCTGTATTACCGCGGCTGCTGGCACAGAGTTAGCCGTCCCTTCCTCTTTCGCTACTATCAGCTTTCCACGTATTAGGTGGAAAGGGTTGTTCACGAATGACAGGGGTTTACAGACCAAGGCCCTTCATCCCCCACGCGGCGTCACTCCTTCAGGCTTTCGCCCATTGAGGAAGATTCTCGACTGCTGCCACCCGTAGGTGTCTGGACCGTATCTCAGTTCCAGTGTGGCTGATCATCCGCTAAGACCAGCTACCCGTCTTCGCCTTGGTAAGCTTTTACCTTACCAACAAGCTGATAGGCCGCGGGCTTATCGTGAAGCGCTAGGCCGTTGCCGGTCCCCAGCTTTGAAAGCAGCCAGATGCCTGGCCGCTTCCACATGCGGTATTAGCCCACCTTTCGGCAGGTTATCCCCCACTTCACGGTAAATTACCCACGTGTTATGCACCCGTTCGCCACTCCAGCTAAAGGATATTGCTACCCTTTAACCAGCGTTCGACTTGCATGTCTTATCCACGCCGCCAGCGTTCGTTCTGAGCCAGAATCAAACTCTCCGTTAGATGTAAAAGCTTGATAAAGGCTTACTTAGTAAGACTAAACTTCAAATAAAAAGGGGCTCTTCTTATCGCACTATTCAATTTTCAAAGAACGAAACACCTGCTTTTAGGCGTCTCAAAGTTAGTAACGCTATCCGCTTTTCTTCGTGTCGTCAACCGGTTTTTTCCGAGTCTCTGACGTTTTCTTGTTTCGGTCAAGGTACTCGGCATTGGCAGTTAATGCCCTTTAGCCTTTCCTTATGTCTTCCGAATCAAGGCAGCGGATTCGCTGTTTTCTAGGAACAACTTAGCCACTGACTCGTTTGCGTCAAGTAGGCTTTCTCGTTTTTTTGGGTATCATTTACCCATCAAAGCTCTAAAAGCTTTGAGGAAGTTAGCGCCTTGCCTCGGCCTTGTCAACCGAGCTTAAAGTGGCTTTCATCGACTCACCGTTAGGCCCTCTAGGCTTCTGCGTCGAGCGCCACCTAACTGGCCCTAACTGCGAATCAACCTTCCGTCTCGGTCCCAGTTTGTCAATGACCAATTAACCGGGGGCGTTTTTGCCCTTTCGGGGTTAAGGCCGTTTCGACCGAGGCCGGATTAAGCAATTCTCGGCTGTTTTGAGCCTTTGTAGGCTCTGTTCAGCTCTTTGCGTTCGTCGCGGCGCCTTGCGCCGTTGACAGTTACAAGATATTCGATCGCGCCAACTCCGCAAGCGGTTTTTTCAATTTTGTTTCATTTTCCCGGATTCGATCCGGATTCGACGCATCTCGTCCCAGGAATGGAAACGCATAGACGGGAATCGGCGCCAACATTTCCCTCAACATTGCCGCATTGGTTTCGGAGCTGGGGTCACTTTCAGCCGGATCCATTAGGACCACCCGAGGCTCATGCGGGGTCAACGGTCGCAACGCATAGATTGTCAGCAGGGTGTGATTGAGCACACCCAGCCGATTCGCTGCGACGACGATCACGCGACACGCCAAGGCGTAAATCAGATCGGATACTTGATAATCCGGCCCGAGTGGGACCATCAGGCCGCCGACGCCCTCGATCAACAGCGGCGTGCTGAGCGCCCTGGCTGCGGCGACACGTTCCGACAACGCTTCAAAGGAGACGGCTTCACCGCGCCGCTTCATGGCAGCCCATGGCGCCAAAGGCTCGGGATAAAAAAAGGGGTTGATCTCCGACTCACCCGGAGGATTCGGCATTAACCGGCGCAGGAGCGTCACATCTTGCCGATCGCCCGTGCAGAAAGGCTTCATCACACCGACGTGGGGACAATCCCGTTGCAGGTGACATAATAGCAAGCCGGTCAGCAAGGTCTTGCCGACCCCGGTGTCGGTTCCGGTTATGAAGGTAACTCTCCCCGCAGACGGGTCACTCATTTCTCGCGGATGTAGAGGGTATGGACATTGTTGGGACTGCTTCGACGCACCAGCGCGACGTAGGTCTCTTCGAGCGACCCGATGCGAGCTGTCACCTCGACTTTGAAGTGAAGGCTTCGGACCGAAAAGATTTGGCTCAACCGCTTCCTTCGGTTCGCGCTCATACCCGGCAATGGGATTTCGGCGGAGGATCGATACGGCATATCGTCATAGGTCCCTTGTTCTTGATCGGGACCGGCCCGCCGCCGAACGATCTCCTGAGCCACATTCGGCCCGACACCCGGCACCAACTGCAAGACCTCGGAGGACGCCGTATTAATATTGATGAATCGAGCCGATACAGGTGTAAACAATTCCACCAAACCGACGGGGTAAGTCCTTCGTTTCTCTTCATCGAACCGTCCGGTTTCGGCGGTTTGGGGCCGAGGCGACTTGGATTGATGGACTTTCGGCCCCCAATACATCTCCGGCGTCACTCCGGCCACCCTCAACAGCTCCGACAAATGGTCAATCGGCCCGTTTTTGGCCAAGTACGGCGGCTGACGCTGCTCATAATCTTGACTCTCCGTTCCGCTTATCCGTGTTTGGTTATCTTGATCGCGCCAATCCAATATCGAGTCGATCACCGTCGAGGAGGCTCCGACATCGGCGTTCATAATGATCATGGCCTGTTTCAGAATGACCTTATTGGCCAAGTTGATATTGAACTTGCGTTCCATATCGGTGATCTCGACCGAGAATTGGCCGGGTCCCAACTGATTGTTTTTGAGGGAGATATTGGCCAGAAACTCATTGGTGACCACCCCGGGGCCGCCGGCCCAAATTTGGTTGAGCGAATCATACGGCTCCTCGGTGATCGCCGCTTGCTGAGCGAGCACGTAACGGGCAAACTCGACCCCTGACCGGGCAATCCATTTGAGGTCCGGTTTTCGGTTGGCATTGCGGGCCAAGGTCATCTCGACCTTCATGGAATAGGCAAACCCTCCGGCCAACACCCCGAGCACGATGATCACCACCATGACAATGATCATGGCAACACCATTCCGATCTCGTAACCTCGGGCTATGATTGACTCTTATCCGCATAGTATCATTGTTGCCCATTCGTCCTTGAGCGCTCTTGCGACGGGGCATTGGTCTGCTGAGGATTCAAGAATGGCGCATTAGGCACCTGCCATTCGGTCGGGATACGGCGGCTCGGCACCGAGACCAGGCGCGAGTAAACCCTCGGCTCACCTGACTGCGCTTCCGAAGGGGGATTGATACCAAGCTCGATCCGCACCTTTTCCGGGAGTCGATTTGTCGTCGTCCACTCTGCCCTCCATTCCCCGGCACGATCATTCCAGAATTCCAATGTGAAGTGATGGAGATTTCGCGCCAGTTTGATCGGGATGCCTTGACTTCCGTTGTTGGTAACGGCCAGGTAAGGGGTTTGGGTCATCACCAGATAATGGCCGAGCTGTTCGTGCTCCTTGACGCGGAACGTGACCCGCCGAATCCGCTCGTTCCCATAAAAACCGCTGCCGGGGAAATCCTCCGGGAGCTGACTCACCAAGCTCAGCTCTGCGAAATCATTGCCCGGCGGCGCGACAAACCCATAGTAGCTCCCATTGGCGGCATACATCTGGGCGCCGAACAATGCTGTTTCCATGACATTGAACGTCATTCGACGCCGATGGGCCTCCGCCGCCGCCTCGTTGCCGCGCTGCGCGCTTTGCAAGATGACACTCCAGCTCGAGTAGATAGCCACCATCACCATCGCCAAGATGCCGATGGCCACCATGATCTCGATCAATGTGAAGGCCATCCTACTTTTCGAAGGATCGTTCCTCGCGCTGTGCTCTATCATTGTGCTCCCAGCCGACTTCCGAGTGACCCCCCTGCATTCGGACGAAACAGGTAGATGCTCATCTCGGATTCCCAATTATCGCTTCTTCCGGTGGAAAAGACCCTGAAATCGGCCTTAAGAAGTCCGTTACTCCTCCACTCAGAAACCTTGCGCTCCCAAGCGTACCCTGGGTATTGATCACCAAAATCGCCGGAGGTCACCCCTATCTGCACTTGGTTCGTGCTGGCCAATTCAACCGCCAGCCGTTTCGGACTCGGACGATCCGCCTGCAACGCCCGAGCCGACCTCAGATTCTCAGACGTCAATTCAAGGATCGCAAAGATTGACACAAAGAAGATCGCCATAGCGATCAAGACTTCCAACAGCGTAAAGGCTTCTTTATTGGGCTTATAATCGACCATCATTGAATCAGCTCTTCAGCATTCGCAACCCCCTCGATCACTTCGACATCGGGTAAGGCAGTAATCACTTCCAACGAAATCTTACGCGGCTTTTTCTCGCCCTCACGCATCACAAAGGTCAACTTGTCACTCGTCCCATTCGGATAAAATCGGACCACCGCCTCCTCGGCATCTTTGTATTCGGTGTAATTAATATCGACCATTTGGATCTGGATACCGGGCGGCAGCGTTGCCGAATAGAAGCCGCTTCCGCTCCCCTCATTATCTTGAGTCGATCTCAAGGACGGGGGCGTGGGCATTGAGGCATCGCGATCACCCGAAGAGACATTGGGAACCCGAAAGCCCCCTCGTTGCGGATAGATCTTCAAGTCCACCGGAACCCCTTTAAAGATCGCTTGAGCCCGCGCGTATTGGCATGCCTTCGTCACTACCTCGATGGCATGGTGCATCCCTTTCTTATTGAGCATGTTGTATGCATACGGGACAGCCAACCCCATCATGACCGCCGCGATCCCGATGACGACCATGAGCTCGATCAACGTAAAACCGCTGGAATGTCTTGATTGGCAGTCTCGCCGCATACACTTTTCCTCATCTTGCGCTAGCGCACCACATTGGAGGTAATGGCAAACATGGCCGAGAGGACACTGAACAAGAGCCCGCCAACCCCGACGGCCATTAGAATAATGAGTGCCGGCTCGATGAGATTCGTCAAAACACGCAAGGCCACTGTCAGCTCATTCTCGTAAGTGTTGGCCACGTGGTCGAGGGCCCCCGGGACATCTCCCGTATCTTCCCCGATCTTGAGCAAGTCGAGCATCAATTGCGGAAAGATTTTACTTCGCGCCAACGGCTCGGCAATGGTCTTACCATCAGTGACGCCTTCCCGGGTTCGGGCGATGGCATCACGAATGATCTGATTCGGCACGACCTTCTCGGTAATTTTGAGCGCCGTCAGGACAGGAACGCCATTTTGGAGCAAGGTCGACAGGACTCGGGCAAACTGCGCGAACAAGTTGAGCCGGACCACTTTCCCGACTACGGGGGCATTCATCTTCCAGCGATCAATCGCCAACCTTCCTCCCTGGGTCGCCTTGAACCGTTCAAAAATGACAACGAACACCACCAAGACCAGCAAAATGACCCACCAATAGTGACCGAAGAAATTGCTCACATTGATGAGCAACTGCGTCGAGGTCGGCAACCGCGCATCCAAGCCCTGGAAGATGCTCAAGAACTTCGGCAACATGAACGTCATAAAGCAGAAGACGATGACGATCCCGACGCACATCACGATCGCCGGGTAAATCATGGCCGATAGAAACTTCGATTGGACCTCCGCGAAGCGCTCATAGTGGGTGCCAAGTCGTCTGAGGACCTGGGACAAGGCACCGCTTTGCTCGCCGGCACGGACCATATTCACATAGAGCTCGGAGAAGATATGGGATTGCTTCGCCATGGCCTCGGAAAGTCCTTTTCCTTCCATGACCTCCTGCTTGAGCTGTTTCCCGACGTCGGGGGAAATCCCCTTGGTCTCCAGGTGGGAGATGCTATTCAACGCCACCGTCAGCGGCATCCCGGACTCCAGCAAGTTGGCAAGCTGCTGGGTGAACGTGGCCAATTCCTGGAGCTTCGGCTTGCGACGGCGTTGCAGCAAATCGCGCAATGCCGGCGGCACTATAGTCGAAACAGGAGCCTTCCATCGCTCTCGAGCGGATTCCTTCGACCCTCCCGCACCGGCTTTTGCCGGCTCGACCGTTACCGGATAGAGTCCCAGCCGTTCGATCTGAGTTAACACACTCGCTCGATCCGCCCCTTCCAAGATACCTTGAACCACCTCACCGCTCCGGCGACGGGCCTTATACGAATACTGCGCCATAATTTCCTAATCTTCGAAAAAGTATAACCCCACTTGCTGGACAAAGTTGCCCGCAGATTGCCAGGCATCTTTCACAGCGACTCACTCAAATTCCTTGAATTTCCAGAATTAACGCCATATGAGTCAACTTTTACCTCGGTCTTGTCCGTGGATTCCCATTCCTGCCTCCCTGATAGGGATGTCGTCCCCGACGTCCGGAGCGGCCGGCAGCGGAGTGCCGTCCCTACCGCAACAGCAATGGTAAGGAGGGCCAACTTCTGTCTTTGATTAGCTTTGCCTATGGGACAACGTCCTATCGAGGAGGGATCATAGAGGTCTACAAAGCAGGCGCTCCTTCTCTGATAGGGTCACAGCCCTCTTTGAGCCAAACGGCCTTCCCTGACGGGCAGGGTGTCATCGAGCCGTCTGCACTGCCAAAGCGCGCTATTGAGAGCCGGCTGCTTGAAATCGTCGCCGGCTGCTCTCATTGAGGCTACCCCGACGATAGCCCATCATGTCCAACGTCACGTGAGTGTATCCGATCTCTTTGACACGTTCAGCGACGTCGGCGAAGAGATCTTGGCTCAGCAACTGCGGGATCTCGTCCCTTCCCAGCTCAATCCGAGCCAATTGCCCAAGGGTCAGCTCGTGATGGCGCACCCGGATATTCCGGAATCCAAAATCCTTGAGCACATTCTCCGCCCCTTCGATCATTTGAAGCTTTTCAGGACTGACCGCTTCGCCATAGGGAATTCGTGAGCTCAAACAGGCCATTTGAGGCTTCTCGGCGGTTGGCAGCCCCACTGCCGCCGACAATCTCCGGATATCCTCTTTGGTAAGCTCGCTCTCTTTCAAAGGAGCGCGCACCTGAAATTCCGAAGCCGCTTGAGCCCCCGGCCGATGATCTCCGACGTCGCTCGCATTCTCACCGTATGCCACCACGGCATACCCTTCCTCTTTCGCCAGCGGCTCAAGCTGGACGAACAATTCGTGCTTGCAGAAATAGCAGCGATTGGTCGGGTTGGCGAGGTAATCGGGATTATTGAACTCGTTCGGATAGACAACTCGGAGCGGAATTTCAAAACGATGGGCCAGATCGACTCCCTCTTGACGTTCTCGACGAGGCAAGCTCGGGGAGTCTGCCATGACCGCCAAGCTCCGCTCACCAAGGACTTGGTGAGCCACGTAGGCGAGGAAAACGGAATCGACGCCTCCCGAATAAGCCACGAGGCACGATCCGTAAGAGCGCAAGATCTCACGCAGTCTTTCGAGCTTCTCTTGTTCCACAACGAAAAAATGGCATGAACAGCCCGCGTTGTCGAGATCCGGACCTCCTCCCTGATAGGGGATGTAAGAGCTCAAACTGTGCTCCTCCACTCCTCCGGTCCCACCCATTTTTCTCTTGGCCCCGACTTCTCGAATCAGGGAAGGCTCGAGGTAACGCCTTTACTCTGGACCAAGACTTGAAATGAACGACCGAGGAAGCCGGGATGGGTCAATGTCTGGAACTGCCGTATGCGCTTTCGTGTCCATTGCCCAAATAGAGCCCCGTCACGCCACGTCTCGGACGCGATTCGTGTCAGAAACCGTCCTTGGTCGGTCCAGAGCTCGGTCTTCAGGCCGGCGCTCTCGCCCGCAGCTTTGAGGTCGGAGAAATTGACATGGGCGGTCAGGTCCTGGCTCCCGGGATCGGCCAGCACATTGGACAGTTGTTGATGCCCCCGGTAGGCCCGCACGGTACCGTGAGCCCGTTCAGGCATCAAGCGCTCCTCCGCCGCAAGCCCATAATCCAAGGTCAAGAGCCTGCCTTGCGCCAGCGCTTGAGCCGCATGGGCCCACCACTCGGCTGCAGTCGGCGAGATCTCCACTGTAAAGCCATCGGGTAAGACGTTGGCCACCTCCTCGGAGACATCAGGGATACCGGCTGCGCCTTGTGGGCGCTCTTTGATAGATCGAGAGGGCGTCAATCGAGTCCATCGAAACGAGTCGGTTTCGTCATCCCAAGCGACCCCCCACTCAAACCACTCTCCTCGCTCGGCATCCCAGCCAAGCGAATGCACCGGCATGGCATCCAAGAGCTCGTTGCCGAAAATAATCCCGCGTATTCCATGGCATGAAACCATCCGAGAACCGGTCAACCAGTCGACTTGGTTCCCAAAGGGCTTCAATCGCTCCTGCTGAATCGCTCGCCAACGCGAGCCCGGTTCACCGATAATATAACGGACTCGCTGCGCCAAGGAGCGACGATAGCTCCAGAGATAGCTCAATATATCGTGGGCAAGTTGCCCGTCGTGAGCGCCAAGCTCCACGATCTGCCACTCCGAAGTCGGTGACCGATCCCCCGCCTCGATTTCCTTGCCAATCCACTCGGCGTATTGAAAGCCGAGGAGCTCTCCGAAAAGACTACCGACACTCACGCTGGTAAAGAAGTCACCCTCGCGGCCCACGACAGGCTTCCCGCTTTCATAGTAACCTTCTCCCGGCGCATACAGTGCCAGCTCCATGAATCGGCTGAAGCGCATCGGCCCGGAAGCTAAAATCTCATCGCGAATTCGCCTTGCCACACTCGCCATCTCGGCAACAACGATATCATCGGGCTCCCGGAAATTGACAGCCATTCCAACCGGTGTGAGCGTGGTCGCAATCGGTGCGGGATCACCGCGAAAAAACCGTTTGCTTTATGGGCTACAGGAACAATTTACGATGCATGGGACTGGCCGCCATTCTGTTTGCGGCAAGCACGATGGGCGGACATGGGATCGTCCTCGAACAGAAGTTGTACCGCCATTTCGTCAGCGAAGCGGATCTGATCATTCAGGGCGAAGTTGTCGACAAGGCGTTTCGCTCGAGCTCGGGAGCCGACGGCGAAGAGGCCCGGGAAGGCTCGCGCCTGCCTCACACCTTCGTAACGATCGCGATTGAGCAAACACTCAAAGGGCTCTCCGAGAACCCGGAAAGCCTGACGATTCGCTATAGCGGTGGCATCAGCCAAGATGGTGAGGCGATTATGGCAACGAGCGGCACCCCGATGCTGGACGTGGGAGATCGCGGTGTCTTTTTTGTACGGCGAGCACCGGAGTCACGGCATCCCCATCCCCAGCCGCTGGTAGGCCTCAAGCAAGGCTTTACCCGTTTCCTCGAGGAGAATCAAGTCATGAACGAAATGGGCTACGAGCTAATCTTGACCGACGATCCGGTATTTGCCGCACGGATTCATCCGGATGACGTCAGGGATTATGAAGTCCTGGCCCAGCATTTGCGCGAGCCCGACAATGCAGCCGAGGAGAAGCTTTTGAGCCGATTGAGCGAAGCCGCCCACCAGATTATTCGGGAGCCGGAAAGTGCGAGTCAGCTTCCGCCTGAAGCCCTGACATTCCGTCTTTCAGGGCCTCAAGCGCAGCGCCTAATGGAAACAATGGAGGACTCGGAGCATTCGCTTCGTGAGCTGCTTCAAAGGCTGATGCCTCAAAAATTTCGGGCGATTTCCGGGAGCATTGCCGAGGCGATCCTTTACCGCGACCTCAACCATGCCCTTTTCAACCGGGAGCTTTTCATGCCGAAAGACCTTCAGGAGGTCTCTTTGCGGCCCGAGACCAAAGAACTGGTGGAACAAGATCCGAATGAGATGCCGATCGGTCAGGTCTTGAAACGGAATCGGCGAGTCATCGAGGACCTCTTTCCAAATTTGGTGGTCAGGAGCTTCGATCGGAGCCCAGTGCTTGGCCGGTACCGGCCCATTGAAGCGATGATGACGACTCGGATCGGGGAGCACGAAGTGCGAATGAAACGGCTCCCGGTCCCTGAAGGTGAAGGAGAAGCCCCTGAGCCCGAAGAGCTTCCAAAAGGCAAGGTATTGGGACAAGAGGCATTTCTGGAGCACCTCAAAGCCATGATCAAGATCGCTATTTCCCGGGAAGGCCAGAAGGAAGAATCCAACCCGGTCGTCGGCTTTGATCCGGACGAACCGTTCACGGTTTCCCCGCCGAAACCGTCAGCCCCACCCCGATCGCTCTCCTTGCCGGCGCGGGAGCCGCGGAATGATCGCGAAGCCGCCGAATTCGAGGCATTGCAAGAATCCGAAGGCAATCCCGTGGTCGACCGCCCATAATCGAGAAACACGTATTGAGCGACCGGGTCTAAGGCTCGGGACCGCTCAAGCGTCATATTGCATTTTAACACGACAAGCTGCCGCCGATCAGTCGCGGCATTCAACAATCCAAGGAACGTGATGATCAAGAAGCACTTCGAACATTCCACGGCATCGCGATCGGCTCTCATGCCAATATCAGGGCTGATCGCGGTATTGGGACTCATCGCCGGCCCGACATCGGTTTTCGGCTATAACGTCACCCAAGGCAATGGGAACAACCTAAGCTGGAGCTCCGACGAGGTGACCATTAATGCCGAAGACGACTCGTTCCCGGAAGGGAATGATTTTCGCGCGGCTCTCCAAACCTTGATGGGACGGATGAACGACAACCCAAGCCAGTTTGAGATGCAGCTCGATTTGGACGACGACAACGTCAGTTTGAACAATCGGGACAACGAGATTTGGTTTACCTCAACGTTGGGAGCCCCGGCTCGAGCCAATTGGTGGTTTCAGACTCGATCGGGCCAATTGGTGGAAACGGATGTGCGTGTCAACTCGAGCCGCAACTGGACCGCAGGGATTCAAAAGGATGCCACGACCCCGTACGACGGAATGGGACGTCCATTCCGGAACGTGGTGATCCATGAGCTGGGCCATACCTACGGACTGGCTCACGAAACCGATACCTACAATGCAATGGGTCAGGATTGGGATCATATCCATGCCAACGGATCATTCGCCCGCGGCTATCTCGGCGAGGACGCTTCAAATGGGGCTGTGGCCCAGTATGGGAAAGATTCGGGCAAAGGGGAGGATCTGAGCGTTTCTCACTGGCGCCATACCGGAGATGATGGGGAATACAGCACACACGGGCGGACGCGCATCTTCGATACGAGTGGCAATGAGCTCTCGAACGCCTCATGGGGTGATGAACCGCGCTACGAAGTCACACGCGGCAACACGGTCAAAGCAGAATTCACTTATGAGAACAGCGGGCTCTCGACCCATACCATCGATGCCGGTTTTTACCTCTCCCAAAACGACACCATCACCACGCTCGATCGGCATTTAAAAACCACAAGGATCATCCTCGGCAGAAACGATGTCTGGACAAAGCGGTTCGAGGTGCCTATCCCGTCGGATCTGCTGCCCAATACCGATTACCATATAGGGGTCATCGTGGACGAGCAGGACAGCGTCAGTGAGAATCTGGAGGCGAACAACGCGACCTACATCGGAATTCGTACCGACCGCGGCTCATTGCCGAGCGAATTTGCCCGGTGGCTCGGCACTTACCAGGGACGGAACGACGGGCGTCGCGCAAAACTGACGATTTCCAAAGACACCTCGGGAGTGGGGCAGCATGAAGGCGCGAGCTTTGATGTCACCCTCGAAGATCTCGAACGGAGCACAACGTTCACCGGAAATGTTGACTATCCGTTTGAAGGGCCCAAGCATGAGCTTGAAATCGGCACATTGACAGCAAGCGACGGGACAACAAAGCGTTTGCCACGCCTTCTCCTTCATACCTGGGATGACGATTTCCTGTCCGGCTATACCACCTGGCAGGGGGATCCTTTCGGTGCGGCCTTTGCTGCGGAAGGTCCGAAGGCGGATCTGCTGACCGAGCGTAACGGAAGCCGGCTCGACACCGATCAGCCGAAGCAGGCATGGGACGGCACTTACGAAGGTCGCAATGACGGACGGGATGCCGAGCTTGTCATTGAATCGACCGATCTGGTAACCAAGAAAGGAGACCGGCGATTCCTCAACTTCGATATTCGTTTCAGGGATCTCGACCGCAACACGGAGCTGACCGGGACCGGATTCGTTGATCAAGCCGGCCCGGCCCATATCATGCGGTTTTTCTCCCCATTGACAGGCAAAAACGGAAACACCAAGGAAATGCAGCGATTGTTGCTTCATACCTGGGACACAACGTTTGTTTCCGGCTATAACGAATGGCAAGGCAGTCCATTCGGCATGCTCTTCGCTGAAAAGCCGTTCCGCTATGCGGGCATTCCTCATCAACCGATCGGAGACGTCGTGCTGAAAAGAACGGCTGACGGTCTCCTCCAAATCGCCAATTTTGGCACTTCAGGAGAGAGCGGAGTCAATCTTCAGCTCGAGGAATCGGCCAACGAGCTCAGCCTGGAGCTCATGCCGCTGTCACTGAATGAGTCGGCGCGAATCGATTTTGATGTGATGGGCGCTACCGTGGATGCCGAATCAATCAAGCTCGGTCGCGTCGGCTTGAAAAGGCTGGATACCCGCGCCTTAGTGCTTGCCGATTGGACTCCTATCGGCGCTTCCAACACCCGCTTCGAGATCTATCGTGATGGTGAGCTGGTGGAGCGGATTGATGGCGCGGATCAGATTGAGCTCTTTGGGGAAGCGGATGAGCTACCGTCCCTGACGGGTGTGAAAGCCGTGGCGGGATCGACCGAATCTCCCCGCCCGTCCGTGGCATTGGCATTCAATGGCACCGCTTCAATGGAGCCGATCTCCTCCGACTCGGCTTCCGCCAGCCAGGCCCCTTTGGTCGGCGACGAAGTCCGGGCGATTGCGGGATCGGATAGCGAGTCGCTTGCCGAAATCACCGGCTTGGAGCTCTTCGGGAGCAACTTGGATTCCGTCACGATTACGGGCGAAACAGCCGGCTCGACCGGTCCGGATTTGCAGATTGAGGAATTTGCGTTGGAAGGCGGCGATTCCCTGGAAAGAGGTGTCGGCATCGGCGATCGGATTCAGCTCATGATCGCCAACGCCGGAAACGAGTCGGCCTCCGGTTCTTTCTCAATCGGGTTTTATCTCTCATCCGATGCCACGATCACGACAGAGGATGCGTTACTGGTTGGCGGACGCGAAGGCGCTTCCGATTTGGACGCCGGTGCCACAACGATGGTTGGGCTGTTTAGCGGGGCGGAAATCCCGAGCGACTTTCCCGGTGGATCCGCCTTCCTGGGGGTCGTGCTCGACGAGGGAAACAGTATCTCGGAGACCAACGAAACCAATAACACCGCTTCCAGCGCTGTCACTGTCGTTGACCAGACGACACAGCCGGAGCCAACCCTCGAGATCAGCTCCGATGCCGACGGAACGCTGAACTTGAAATGGAAGGAAGAAGCAATCCTTCAAGGCGCCGACCGCATTGGGGGGCCATGGGAGGAAATGCCCGAGGCGACGAGCCCATGGACGGTGGATTCCAAGGCGGGGCAGCGATTCTATCGGCTGCTGGTACCGAGCAATTGATGGTAAAGGACGCCCCTTGCCTTCCCTGCTGACAGGGACGTCGTCCCCGAGGTTAAGAGCGGACGCAAGCGGAGTGCCGTCCCTACCGCAACCGACCGCCGAATCCACAGCGCTGACAAGTCAGCGCACTTGTGGAGTACGCGTGACTTGTCACCGCTTTCTGCCCGATCCTTCTCCCTTTTATTGTCATTTGCAAAAATTCCTGCACCATAAAGAGGAGTACAACAAGCGGCTGGCAGCCGCGTCTACTTTGCTTATCCGTGCAGGAACTTTTGCAAATATTGTTATTCCTTTGACGAAGCGATCCGCTCCAGGTCCGAGAGGATCTTCTGAAGCAGGCGCTGTGTGTAACCGGACGCCCGACGTGGTCCATCCTGCGGCCGCTTCGGCAACGCCTTCAGCTCCTCGTGGATCGGAAGTGCCGTTTCGTCGATTTTGTCGATCGTATTGAGCGCGGCAATCGCGGCAAATTGGTTGGTTTCTTCACCTCGCGGATTCCCGAGCTTAAGCAACGCCTCCAGGGCCCGGTGCCGGTCCTTGTGATTGCTGTGCCGGACCAGGCATTCAGCGGCGACGACGCGAACCGTGGCGGCGTCATCGGTTT
>JAHEOI010000321.1 GCA_018610125.1 Verrucomicrobiota bacterium | reverse complement strand
CTCGAGGGCTTTTGGGGGGCCCAAAAGGACCGACCCGAGGAAAAGGCGACGCGCCGACTCGGAGTCGCTCAGGGCATTTTTGAGCGCGCTTTTGGCTTGGCTTGCTTTTCGCTTGTAGGGCTGCTTCTGTCGGATACGGTAGGCTTGCTTGCGGTCGTAGCTGTAAGCGGATTCGATCGGGCGCGAATAAGGATCCTCTTGAGATTGGGCAAACGGATCTCCGGCATGGGCCTTAAATTCGGTGGCCTTATGAGATTGTGCCTCGTCGACTTTCCGGCGGCCTCGCTTGCTTTCGGGCTCCGTCTGATAGCGGTAATGCCCGGGCTTCATGGCATGGGATTCGCTGCGCTCCTCCTTTGTTTCGAAGCGCCCGATACTTTCACTCTGTTCGGGGGACGCACGAGACGAGCGGGTTGTTTCACGGGCGGGCTCGCTCTCTTCCGAGGAGGGCTCATCCTCCGTGGTGCTGATCCCGAGCCATTCTTCCAATGTTTCCTGGGCGCTGGAGGATCGCTGTGCGGACGTCTCTTCGTGAGGGCCGGGGCGACCGGAGGTGGTATCGGTCGGAAAGATGCTGTCACTTTCCTCCTCGGTGTCTTGCCGGCTCTTTTGCAGCCAGCTTGACGCCGCCGATACCGCCACGATGACGAGCATGATAATGAACTCCTCCATAAGAACGGTGCAGGGTGCGATCCCAAGTGTTCGTGGTTTACTGCTGGGAATGGTCCGAAGATCCGGATCCGTCTGATCCCTGCTCCTCACCGGCGATGTTCTGGCGCATTGAGCTATCGGCTTGAATGTTCTTCAATCGATAGTAATCCATGACCCCGAGATTGCCTTGACGGAAGGCTTCGGCAATAGCAAGGGGGACCTGCGCTTCGTTTTCGACCACACGGGCGCGCATTTCCTGCGTGCGGGCGACCATCTCCTGTTCCTGGGCCACGGCGGAAGCGCGTCGCACTTCTGCCTGCGCCTGGGCGATCGATTTGTTGGCGTCGGCTTGCTCGGTTTGCAGTTTGGCACCGACGTTTGTGCCGACATCGAGATCGCCGATATCGATCGAGAGGATCTCAAACGCGGTATTGGCATCCAAGGCCTTATCAAGGACCCGCTTTGAGATGGAATCCGGATTTGCCAGAACGGCTTTGTAAGTCTCTGCGGAGCCGATTGTCGAGACGATGCCTTCACCGACGCGGGCGACAATCGTCTCTTCGGTCGCGCCGCCGACAAAGCGACTCAGGTTGGTACGGACAGTGACTCGAGCACGCGCCTTGACCTGGATCCCGTCATAGGCCACCGCGTCGATGGAGGTTTTCCCCGAGGATGAGCTCGGACAATCGATCACTTTGGGGTTGATCGAAGTCTTGACCGCTTCGAGGACGGTTTTGCTGGTGCCTTTCGTGGCGAGGTCGATTGCGCAGGCATCCGTAAACATGAGGTTGATTCTCGCCTTTTTGGCCGCGATCAAGGCCGAGACGACCAGTTCGACGTTCCCGCCGGCCAGAAAGTGGGTCGAGAGCTCATCGGCCGAGAGATCGATTCCCGACTTGACGGCATTGATTCGATTGTCGACGAGGTAACCGACCGGGACGCGACGGAGGGCCAGTGCGATCAAGTCGACGGGGCCGACATAGGCGCCTGAGACCCATGCCCGGATAAAGACATTCAGGAAAGTGATGCCCCATATAAACACGCCCGCGGCAATGATGCCGACGATCACCCAGATGATAACAGAGAAGTTTTCCATATTAATTGCTCGCTTTGTTGTTTCGTTATGGCCGCGTCGACCTAGGGCCGCGTCGACCTCATCGATGTTTCGCCGAGGTCAATCCTAATCAAGGGCTCTGACGACAACACGACTCCCTTCCACCGCGATTACCTTGATCGGGGTTTCCGGATCGATGTAGGCGCCATCCGAGACGACATCAATCCGCTTTCCGTCAATGATTGCTGTACCTGCCGGACGAAGTGCCGTCAAGGCTCTCCCTTCTTTTTGCTCCAGCTCGGAGTGTTGGGTTCCCAAATCACCGACCGCCGATTCCGAGACGAACATCTTACCGACCCGGCTATGTGGAAAGTATTTTAACCACATAACCGTGCCGGTGATCAAGCTGATTACGACAATTAAAAGAACGAGGTTGCCGGCCCCCATTCCCAAATCTCGGTAGCTGATGACCACCCCGGCTACCAGGCAGATAAAACCGACTGTGCCGGCGATAAGGCCCGGGAGAACCGTCTCGAGCAATAGGAAGATTCCCCCGACCACGAGCAGGATAATCACTGTTTCCATAGGCTACGCAGCATGGGGGTGGTACCGGATTCCTCCTCCCTGGTCACATTCCCATAATCTGATATCCCGAGTCGACATAGATGGTTTGTCCTGTGATTGCAGCGGCGCCGTCGCTGGCAAGAAAGGTTGCGGTGGCGCCAAGCTCGTCACTGGTCACATTTCTTTTAAGGGGAGCTTGGGATTCGTAGTGTTTGAGCATATTGCTGAAGCCGCTGATGCCGCGTGCGGCCAAGGTATTCACCGGTCCGGCGCTGATGCAGTTGACTCGGATCTTCTTCGGGCCGAGATCATACGCCAAGTAACGCGCACTTGCTTCCAATGACGCCTTGGCGACGCCCATGACATTATAATGCGGCACAACCTTCTCCGAGCCGTAGTAGGTCATCGCGACGACACTGCCGCCATCCTTCATTAAAGGAGCCGCCCGTTGCGTGAGAGCGACCAAGGAATACGCGCTGACATCGTGAGCCACGTTAAAGGCTTCCCGAGTGGTGTCGACAAATTCCCCTTCCAGGGCATCCTTGGGGGCGAAGGCGATGGCATGCAGCAGGATATCGAGCTTGCCATACTGTTGCTCGACTTCCTTGAAGACCTGGTCCAGCTCCTCGTCCTTGGTGACGTCACACGGCAGAAGGAGGTTGTCTTGACCGATGCCGGCGGCAAGTTGCTTGACATTTTCCTTAACCCGCTCGCCTTGATAAGTGAACGCCAGTGTTGCCCCTGCCTGATGCCATGCCTGGGCAATGCCCCACGCAATGGACCGTTTGTTGGCAACACCGACAACAAGCCCGACCTTTCCGTTTAACTCTCCTCCCATAATGTTAATCTCGATTTCTCTGATACAAACGGGTCATTAATTTCCTTGGGGATTGGATTGGCCGCCTTGATCGCTTTGATTCCGGTAGCTGGCGACGACCCAATCACTTAGGACTTTGTCCGGCTCGTCGACAACCGACTCATCGATGACGCATTCTTTCTGACCGGTGTTTTGCGTGATGAGACGCAGTCCGAATTGAAAGTCCCGAAACTTTTCGGCACAGAGGTCGGGGGCTGCTTTGCCTTGTTCGCGGGCCAGCGTGACGAGTCGCTCGGCTGCTTCGTCCGTGAAGCGAATGTCGAGCCCGTGCGCTTGATTGAACTGCTGAGCGAAATCGTACACCGATTGCTTCATCTGCTCCCGCTCTTGAGTGCTGCGTTCGCTGAGCAGCCGCTTTAGGGCCTCGTCCGGATAGTCGACAAGCTCTTGCGTTACAACGAAATGTTTGACCGAGGAGGAGGGGAGCTCAAATTTGAGGTTGCGAAAGACGCGCTCGCAGACCGTCATAAGGCCTCGGGCTCCTGTCTTGTCATTGGCGGCGAGCTCGGCGATCCGATATAAGCCGCTCTCTTCGAAGACCACGTCGATGCCGTAGGCGGCAAATGACTCCCGGTATTGCTCAAGGATGCTGCCCTCCGAGGTCTGAAGGATGTCGTAGAGGTCGTTGACGCCGAGTCGATGGCAGACGAGCCGGACCGGCAATCGTCCGACAAATTCCGGCTCGAAGCCGAAGTTGATGAAATCCTCGGTCGCAGCCTCTTGAAGGATTTCTTCAGTGCTTCGGTTTTGACCGGGGGCAATGAATCCGATCTTGGCCTCTTGAATTCGTTTCCGCACGATCTCCTCCAGTCCGTCGAAGGCACCGCTGACAACAAAGAGGATATGCTTGGTGCTGATCGTGCTGGTCCCCTTCTTGCCACTCCGAGATGTCAAGTCCATCATCGACTGAAGCTGGCCGGAGATGTCGTTCGGGGCGCGAGTCGAGACGTCCGTTTCCTCCATCAGCTTCAACAAATTGGTTTGGACCCCTTGCCCGCTCACATCGCGCCCACTTTGCGAGGTGTTGGCCAGCTTATCGATTTCGTCGATATAAATGATGCCGTATTGAGCTGCGGTCGTATCGCCATCGGACTGTCGAATGAGATCCCGCACGAGATCCTCGACATCGCCCCCCACGTAGCCCGTTTCGGAAAATTTTGTGGCATCGGCTTTGACAAAGGGGACACCCACCAGATCAGCGATACGGCGAATCAAATAGGTTTTCCCGACTCCGGTTGGGCCCATTAGGACGATGTTCTGCTTGTTGTAGTTAAGCTGTTGATGGCCCTCGCGAGCTCGGCGCACGTGGTGATAGTGATCGCAAAGGGCAACGCTCAACACCTTTTTCGCTTCCTCCTGGCGGACGACAAATCGGTCGAGATATTGCTTGACGTCGTGTGGCTTGTAATCGAAATGCCACTCTTCCGGCTGAGACTTATCGGATTGCTCATCTTCCGAAGATTGACCGGTCTGACTTTCGGTGACGCCGCTGCCTTGGCCACCCCCGGAGAAGTGCTGCCGCATGAGCTCCTGCAATTGCCTCTGAAATTCCTCTGGTGTCAGTGGACCATTCGAAATTTGTTTCTGCATACAGCAATATCACCCGAAAATTTGGCGTTGACCAATAAAAATTGCTGCGATGTAATAGGGGAGCGGGCAAAGAAAGGCGTTGATGAAATCGTTGTTGTGCTTTTTGGCGAGGGTGTTGGGGGTCGTCTTGATTGTAAGCGGATTTTCAAGGGGGGCGTCGGCTGAAGGCTTGCTGCGCGAGATTTACGAGGGGATACCCGGTGAGTCGGTAACGAGGCTGACGAATGCCTCGATTTTTCCGAATGAGCCGACCGAAACCGGTATCGTGAGCGAAGCCTTTGAGGCCCCTTCCGATTTTGGCGATGAGTATGGCCAACGACTTCGCGGGTTTTTGGTCCCGCCGATCTCCGGAGATTATACCTTTTGGATTGCCAGTGACGATGGCTCTCGGTTGCTTCTGAGCACGGATGACGATCCGGCCAACAAGCGCGCGATTGCCGAAGTCAGTACATGGACCGGGCGCCGGGAGTGGGGCAAGGAGCCGGGGCAGCGATCGGAGAGGATCCATCTGAATGCCTCGCAGATCTATTATGTCGAGGCGCTGATGAAGGAGGGGGGCGGTGACGATCATCTTGCGGTGCGATGGCGACTTCCGAGCGGGGAGATCGAGGAACCGATTCCGGGAAGCCGATTGGTGCCTTGGGGCGCGGAATTCGAGGAACCGGTGATTACCAAGCAGCCGTCGACGCAGATTGTGCGGGAAGGGGAGCGGGCGGTTTTTCAGGTTGAGATCAAGAACCGGACTCCGACCGAATATCAGTGGCATCGGAATGGTCGTGCCATTCCAAAGGCGACGCACCGACGCCTGGTGATTCCCTCGGTGAACCTGCGAAATGACGGGGACCAGTTTCGGGTCGTTATTGAGAATGACGCCGGCACGGCGATCAGCTCGGAAGTGCCGTTGTTTGTTCTGCCGGACCGATCGCCGCCGGAAATCGAGGCGATCCACAATCTCGGCTCATCTCGGATTCGTCTTCGATTTTCTGAGCCGGTTTCAGAGGGGACTGCGACAGAGGTGCCGCATTACGCCATTAGCGGAGGAGTAACGGTGGAGTCGGTTGAGCTGGGAGCCGACCAATCCGAAGTCACCCTGAATGTCTCGGGGCTGACTTTGGGAAACCAATACAGCGTGGGCGTCACGGGGATAGAAGATCAGGCCAAGCAGCCGAATCAAATCCCGCCGGACACGTCGGCACGGTTCAAGGCGATCGGCTTTTCTCCGGTCGGGATCGGGACTGATGGCCTTGATCAGCGGTTTCGCTCGGGCGCTCCTTTTACGGAAATGGCCCTTACCGGCGGTCGGATTGGCGGGGTAGAGGATCGGTTTTTGTTCGGTCGGCAATCGCGGAAAGGCGATTTCGATCTGCGGGTCAAGGTTGGATCGCTGAGTGATCCGACGCCGTATGTGAAAGCGGGCCTGATGGCGCGGACGAAGCTTGCCCAAACGAGTCAATTTGCGGGGGTCTTTGCGACGCCAACCATCAACGGCTCCTACTTTGAGTCTCGGGATGCTTCGGGTAACCCGACTCAACGGACCGGATCGTTTCCGGTCAGCTTCCCCGACACCTGGCTACGACTCAAGCGAGACGGGAATCGATTAATTGGCTATGCCGGTCCGGATGGGGAGCATTGGGAGTCTTTGGGGAGCCGATCGTTTGCCGATCTACCGGAGGAGATCTTCGTGGGATTGGCTGTGGCGGGGCAATCGCCGGAGACAAAAGTCGCCGCGGCCTTTGGACGCGTGAAGGATGTGACGTCTCCCAAAAAAGGGCCTTTGGGAAGGAGGGCGGAAGAACCGCTGGGGCCAAGCAGTCGCAATACCGATCTTGTCATCTCCGAGGTGATGTACCATCCCAAAGGCGGGGAAAACGATCCCGCATTGGAATACATCGAAATCTTCAATACCCAACCTGTTTTCGAAGACCTTAGTGGCTATCGTCTGGATGGGTCGGTGAGCTATGGGCTCCCAAAGGGGACGACGTTGGGCGGGGGAGAGCTCTTGATCGTCGCCAAGGATCCCGAGGCATTGCAGGAGGCCACTGAAGCCGAGCGCGTGCTGGGACCTTATAATGGGAGTCTCCCCAATGACAGCGGCGTCGTTGAGCTGCGCAATGACCGGGATGGACTTTTGCTGCAGGTTGGTTATCGGGACGTCCCGCCGTGGCCGGCCTGCGCTGACGGAGCCGGGCATTCGCTCGTGCTGGCTCGTCCCTCTTACGGTGAGCGCGATCCTCAAGCATGGGGAAGGAGTGACCGGATCGGCGGCTCGCCCGATAAGCGGGGGCACTTTGGTGGCGATCCGTTACGCTCGGTGGTCATTAATGAATTCCTGGCGCATACCGATGCGCCGCAACGTGATTTTGTCGAGCTCTACAACCACAGCAGTGATGCCGTTGATGTTTCGGGGGCATTCCTGAGCGACTCTCCGAGCCGCAACGGATTCGTGATTCCCGAAGGTACCGTGATCCCGGCTGGAGGGTTTTTGAAATTCGACCAAGAGCAGCTCGGTTTCGCCCTCAACAGCAGCGGTGAGACAATCTATCTGACAAATCCGACCGAGACGCGCGTGCTGGATGCGGTCCGGTTTGGCCCGCAATTGCCGGGAATATCCAGTGGTCGTTTTCGAGATGGGAATGAGGCGGTGGCTCCATTGAGCAGCCCGACACCCGGCAAGGCCAATCGGGCTTATCGTACCGGACCGATCGTGATCAACGAGCTCCTCTTTCATCCGCCTACCGAGGAGGCCGGTGACGAATTTGTTGAGCTGTTTAATCGTGGCAGTGAGCCGATGGATCTCAGCGGTTGGCGGTTTGTTGATGGGATCGACATAACTCTCCCCGAAGGAACCGTCATGGGGCCGGGCGACTACCTGGTTGTGGCCAAGGATCCCGATCGGCTTATACGTCAGTACGAGGCACTGGACGAGCTCAATGTCGTCGGAGACTATGGAGGACGACTCTCCAACAGCGGGGAGCGAATTGCTTTGGCGCGTCCGTTGGAGAACGCGGTCACGAATGCGAATGGGCAAGTGGTGACCAACCGGATGTTTGCCGTTGTCGATGAGGTCGACTTCGGTGAAGGGGGGCGTTGGACCGAATGGGCCGACGGCGACGGCAGCAGCTTGGAGTTGAGGGATCCGGAAAGTGACAACCGATTGGCCGCCAACTGGCAGGATAGTGATGAGACAGCCAAGAGCGAGTGGGTGACAGTCGAGCACACCGGGATTCTCGATCACGGGCGAGGTGCGATTAACGAGATCCACGCGCTGCTCCTTGGAAAAGGGGAGTGCTTGATCGATCAGGTGGAAGTTTCCGTCGAGGGTGGACCGAACTTAGTGAGCGATCCCGGTTTTGAGGGGATTGGCTCCGGCTGGGTGGCTCAGGGGAATCACGTCCATTCGGCCGTGCAGTCTGGCGGATTCGAGACGGCCGGATCGTTCCACATTCGTGCCAGTGGCGGCGGCGACACGGGCGCGAATCGAGTCGAAAACGACTTGGAGCGGGCGCTTAGGGAGGGGAGTCGGGCGACCATTCGGGCGAAGGCGAAATGGCTGCGGGGGCATCCCGATCTCTTACTCAGGCTACACGGAAACCATTTGGAAGCGGTGGGGGATCTCCCCATTCCCAAGAATCTTGGGACACCGGGACAGGAGAACGGCCGGGCCAAGAAGAATATCGGCCCGGCCATTGACGCCGTCGAGCATGCGCCAATCATTCCCAAGGCCTCTCGGTCCGTAAGGGTTACCGCCAGGGTGCATGACCCGGATGGCATTACGTCGGTGGCGTTAAATTACCGCTTTGACCCCTCGGTCACCCAAAACACGGCGACGATGCATGATGACGGGAAGGGGGCGGACGACGTGGCGGGAGACGGGATTTTCACGGCGACGATTCCGGGGCAGGCCGCGGGCGTTTTGGTGGCGTATCACGTGAAGGCCACGGATGCGAGTGACAACCGGCTGAGTGGCCGATTCCCGGACGGTGCCCCCGAGAGGGAAGCTTTGGTCCGGTTTGGTGCCACTGAGCCTGCCGGAAGCTTCGATACTTACCGTCTCTGGATGACTCAGGAGAACGTCACCGAATGGACCGAAAGACCGGAGCTCAGCAACGAAGGATTGCACGGAACCCTGGTTTACAATAACCAACGGGTCATTCACAATATCACCGCTCGATTTCGGGGCAGCCCGTTTATCCGACCGCGTTTCGAGGGACCTGCCGGCCCCACGAGTGCTTATGCCTTGGAGATTCCCAAGGATGATCTATTGCTCGGCGCGGACGAGTTCAATTTGGATTGGCTTGAGCAGCCGGACCGCGACCCGACATTGCAGCGGGAAAAGATGTCGTATTGGATTGCCGAGCAACTTGGGCTGCCGTTCAGTCATCAGCGTTACATCAAGATCTTTTTTAACGGGACCAAGCGAGGCGAGGTTTACACCGACTCATTCCATTTGGATAAGAGCTACATGTCGACCTGGTTTCCCGAGAATGACAATGGGGAGATCTTTAAAATCGACGATTGGTTTGAATTCGACGACGGATTGAGTCGCGAGTTCAATGTCAATGCCACCCTTGAGCAATTCAGGACCGAAGGGGGGCGCAAAAAGAAGGCGCGTTATCGGTGGAATTGGGAGAAGAAAGCCAATCGCGGCCTTAATGACGACTACAGCTCGCTGTTTGAGCTGGTCGATGCGGTCAATGTCAGCGGGGATACGGCGTATACCGAGGCGGTCAAGAGGACGATCGATCTCGACCAATGGATGGGGGCATTCGCCTTGCGACACATTGTCGGCGACTGGGACGGTTACGGGTATCGGCGCGGCAAGAACATGTTCAGCTATAAGCCGCGAGGCGGACGCTGGAAGATGTTGTTATGGGACCTTGATTTTGCCCTGGGGGCAAGCAGTGATGGGACGCGACATGGTCTCTTCGACGTCCATGACCCGACAATCGAACGGATGTATGAGCATCCTCCCTTCCGACGCGCCTATCTCCAAGTCATGTACCGAGCGGTTAATGGGCCCTTGCGCAACGAGAATGCGGATCCGGTAATGGACGCCAACTTCAAGGCCTTTCAGGAGAACGATGTCGAGACAGCGGCACCCGATGAAATCAAATCGTGGATCGAGCAGCGCCGCGAATTCATCCAGGAGCAGCTCGATGCCGTCAAGGCCCCGTTCAAAGTGACCGCTCCGTCCGGTCCGGATACCGTTGCCGATGAGCCGCGCATCGACATTCACGGGACCGCGCCTGTCGCGATGAAGAGCTTGCGGATCAATGGGATCGCTCAATCGGTCCGATGGACGACTCTCACGAACTGGGTGGTCAAGGACTATCCATTGTCGGCCAAGGAGAATCGGCTTTCCGTTTCCGGTGTCGATTTTGAAGGGGATTTGATTTCCGGAGGGGCCACGGATCTCAATGTCACCTTCTCCGGGACGATTGCTAAGCCGCAAGATCACGTCGTGATTAATGAGGTCATGTATCATCCGGCCGAGCACCGAAACGCCGAATTTGTGGAATTGGTCAACACCTCGGCCGAGCATAGCTTTGATCTTTCCGGTTTCCGACTCGATGGGGTGGACTTTGACTTTCCGGACGGGACGGTCATTGATCCCAATGCGTTCTTACTCCTAATCAAGGAGCGGCAACGCTTCGAGGCGGCTTTTGGGGAGCAAGGGCCGATCATTGGGGAATATCGCGGACGCCTCAATAACGCCGGTGAGCACCTTAGGCTGCTAGGACCCGAGCGTGTAGGGGGCGAAAGAGAGCTCATTGACGAGGTTTTGTATGACGATGCGGCCCCGTGGCCTGTGGTGGCGGACGGCAACGGCTCTTCACTTCAGTTGAAGGATCCGACGACCGACAACACGCGTGTCGGCAATTGGCAAGCGGCGGGCGGGCGCACTCCGGGGAATCAGGGCTGGCGATTTGTCAGT
>JAHEOI010000320.1 GCA_018610125.1 Verrucomicrobiota bacterium | reverse complement strand
TTCTTATCCAGAGACCCAAGAGCCGATTTTAAGCCTTCCTCCCGGAGATACTGCCGGAATGTCTCTTGGGTGAGCGTGGTCGTTGTTGGGTGACTGTAATAAACGACGGAGTGAAGGCCGCTCTCATGGATGGGCACAATCCCGGCGGGATGGGCGTTCGCGCGGCCCCTTATAGGGAGGGCCTCACCTTGGTGAATGACCTCGAAATTCCGGATATGGTCCGGCGTGCGAGGGAAACGCTCACCGGGCAAGCTGTCGCCGATGCGGATCGTCACGGGAACCCCTGTTTCGGGATTCGGGCGGTAGTCCTCTATTTCAAGCCAAAAGTGGTGGGATAAGCCGTATTGAAACGATAACGCCAAAAAGGTTGCGGCCAGGATCGTCGAAGCGCCTTTCTTCGCTGCAGTGATTCGGTTCATCATGATTACCTTGTCCTTATAACGGAGGCTTCGATCGAAGCCAAGCGATTTTCTGAAGTCGATTCGGGAGGGAAAGGAAAGGGGAATTCAGGGAAATTAGCGAAGCGTGCGCCCGCTTGCGTCACACACGGTGATGGTTTAAGAGACACCGCCTGGATTTCTTCCCGAGAAAAAATCTAGGCGAGGGCACACGCTCCGGCCTTTCTTGGTCAACGGGAGTCAGCGCTTCCGAACATCCATTCGGACACCTTTATCGCCGACTTCCAAATTGCGTAGCTCAAGCCGTTGCTTATCGGCTTCGCCCGAAAGCCGATAAAAGCTTGGGCTTCCCGATTTGGGCGTGCTCAATTGCGATTGATTCGAGTCGAAGCGGGCGGGCGTATCCTTGTACGGCCCTTGCGGCATTTCGGCCCGCTGTAGCTTAACTTCGAACGACTTCTTATTCGGAGAGCCCGGATGCGGGGTCTCGAGATAAGGGAATTGTGCCTGGAATCGCGTGGCATCAATGCTGACCCCGTCCGTGAACTTGAGGTTGCCGGATGGGGCGGCGTCCTCGGGAAGGAGCTTGCCCATCATCACCCGCAGGGCAATGTCGACAACGTCATCTCCCGGACGACGTCCGTTTGGAAATCCGGCATTATCGCCGCCAATGACACCGAGTCGATTCTGCTCTTCGGGAGGAACGCTTGGGATCTCCGTGTTGAGACGCAACATCTCAGCGGTCGATCCGTTTTGATTCAGCCCTTCGACCCCTGTCAGAAACGCCGCAACGAGGTCGCTCCGCGGAAAGGCGTTGGGCGCTTCTACGCCGGCATCCTGAAACAACAGCTCCAAGATTCGCGGCAAGGTGGGGTGGGTGACATATTGCGCGAACTGCTGATCATTTTCAGGATGACTACGGTTGAAGAGGTCCTTGTCTTGAAGCCCGATAACCAGTTCATTGACCAAGGGCGCTCCCAAACGGGAAACCTGTTGGAATTGCATTCCATTTTCTCCCTTGGATTCAACCCGACTCGCCGTAGTCCATCCGCCGATAACAGCTCCGCCGTTTTCGCCCACGAGCACTTCTTTCGGTACCTCCAGAATGATCGAAGTGACGTTCTTGTCGGCAAGGGAGTCCTTGTTGGCATCCGGAGGCCCGAGCGGACTCGTGCTGATGTTCACAAGGTCAAAGGTCTCACCCAGATTGACCGCAAACGGGTCTTTTCTTTGACCGACGAAGAGTCGGCCTGTCTTCGAAGTTCCGGGGATATTGACCTGGTGAATGAAGGACTGGGCGTAATCACTGTAGTTCGGGATCGACTTCTGGCCGATATTGTCCACGGGCTTTTCAAAGACCGCTGAGCCGTCCTCGGTGTCGGTCAGCTCAGCAGCCGATCCATTGCGGCGATCCCCCCGGATAAGTCGGGCGGTGTACGTCTCTTGAACGTTTAATGCGGCCTCGTCCTCCGCCGAGATGGGCCCCGTGTTCAGCACAGGCACCGGCACGAGTCGTTTGTCGCCCCCGTCACCAATGCTCAGCACGATATCTTGAGCTTGATTGTTGAACCGGAATTGAAAGGTGATGTCCTCGTGAGCGTCGCCGTTATTGTCGACATGGATTTCGTAGACGGCGTTCGGATCCAGCATGTAGTAATTGGGCCCTCCGCCCGGGTCCTGCATCGGGATGTAGTTGGCAATCAGCGTGACGAAGCCTTCTCGGCCTTCCTCATAGCTGTTGAACATGTAAAAGTCGGTCGCGTCAACCTTGGGTGTCTTGGTAATCCCGGGCGCCTCCCGGTGACTCGAGCCCTCGGCTTTTGGGCTCGCCAAGCATGCCAAGGCTATGATACCGATAACATGGAGTGATTTCTGAGATATTGTCATAATATTGCTCCGGTTGTTCTTGTTTTAAGTGATTGTTGAATTTGCATGGAACTCTACGAAGCGGTTTGGAAATTGGATGCATCCGATAACGATTTTTTTGAGATCGGGTTTGCAGCGTCCAAAGGTTGCTTCTAACGCCGCACCGTACGCGAAGTGAAACGGCATGGAAGCCGAAGAGCGAAACGTGGACAGAGACGACGAGGCGCTTCTGAAGGAAATTGCCCTCGGAAGCGTGGAGGCGTTTAGCGTGTTGTATGACCGGTTCTCCGGGCCGCTCTTCTCGGTGGTTTATGCCATTGTTCGCGATTTCCACGAAGCGGAGGAGGTCCTTCAGGATGCATTCTTGCGGGCTTGGAAACGGGCCGGGCAATTCAATCCGGAAAAAGGAAGACCGTTTAACTGGTTGGTAACGCTGGCTCGAAGTCGGGCCATCGATCGCTTGCGGCGTGCCCAACGGCTCGAGGCACTGCGCGAGGCTGTTGAAAACGATGCCCTTGCGCCCATGCCGGCATCTCCTGCGTCAGGAGGAGATCGAGAAAGCGCTCAGCTTATTCAGCAGAGCTTGGGAAATCTGCCCGCCGAACAGCGCCAGGCGATTCAAATGGCGTTTCTTACCGGAATGACGCAGCAGGAGATTGCCGATGCCCTCGCAGTCCCGCTGGGCACGGTCAAGGCTCGAATTCGCCGAGGTATGGTTCGACTTCGGTCGGAATTGGGAGGCCTGTTGCAAAACCAAACGATAGAGTAGGCTGAAGAGATAAGAGCGACGCGAAAAAACCGAGTATTCATGAATTCGGAGGAGCTAACGGAACTCGCGGCCCTGTATTCGATCGGCGCCTTGGATGGCGAGGACCTCGAAAGGTTCGAACGTCTCCTGGAACGCGGGGATGCGAATGCCAAAGCCGAATTGGAAAGCTTTCAGGAGGTGGCGGACGTCATGGGATCCGGCATGGCTCCGGCTCAGGGACCAACGTCGAACCTGAAAGAGCGGATCCTCGGCCGGATTGAGGCAACGGGTCAAGAGGAGGACGAAGTATCCGACTCGGACGACGAAACCGCGAAGCCTTCCGAATCCCTTCAAGAGGGTTTTACATTCCTCAGAGCGGCCGAGCACCAACCGTGGATCTCCCTCCCGGTTTCCGGGGCCTACGTCAAGCCGTTGTCAATGAACCGGGAACGCGGCTATGCGGTCGTTATGGGAAAGCTTGATCCCGGCGCCAGCTACCCGGCTCATAATCATCGGCAGGCCGAGGATGTCTTTGTGCTTTCGGGAGATCTCCATATCGGCGATGTCCGCCTCGAGGCGGGCGACTTCCATCACGCCGATGCCGGGACCCGGCACGAGGTGAATTACTCGCAGAATGGCTGCGTCATCCTGGTGGTGCTGTCGCAGGAAGACCTTGTCGCTCAATTCCCTCAGGGGGATCACTCGTAACGCAGACCGCTGGTCTGCAAAAACGGTCGACAGGCGACTGCCCACCCTACCACCACCGTTGCG